>CAXMUI010000025.1:0-2871 GCA_964196475.1 uncultured Acidimicrobiia bacterium | reverse complement strand
CCAATGAGCACCTGCATGTCGGCGAACTCGGGGATGTAACGGCTAACCGGGTTCTCCAGCAGCACCTTGCCCTGTTCGTACAGTTGCATGAGCGCAATTGACGTGATGGGTTTGGTCATTGAGTAGATGCGGACAATCGAATCATCAGCGATGGCCCGATTGTTCTCGACACTTGCGAGCCCATGGTCATCTCGGTAAACGACTTCGCCTCGACGGGCCACTTGCACCATCGAAAAAGGAATCTTGCCCTCATCGACGTAGCGGCGGCCAACCTGACCAATACGAGCTAAACGGTCTGGAGAGAATCCCTGTGTCATAGGTCAATGATGGCTCAAACAATGAGCGAAGGCCGGATCACCTTGACGACTAAGTTGTGGGAATGACGAATGGTCTGAGTCACATTGCGACAATCGAGCAACTGGAAGACGCCTACCCGAAAACACGCCGCGGTCCCGAAGTGCCGACGGGACCGTGGGACAAGGTAACCACCGTCATTACTCCGCTTCAACAACGTTTCATTGAGGCCAGTCCGTTTGTGGTGATTTCGACTACCGGAGCCAGCGGGCCAGACAGTTCGCCACGCGGTGACCCAGCCGGGTTCGCTCGGGTACTAGATGAGACCACGGTGCTTCTGCCGGACCGGCGAGGTAACAACCGACTCGATTCGCTCCGCAACATTGTCGAGAACGGCGGAATTGGACTGCTATTTTTTATCCCAGGCATCAATGTGACTATGCGGCTCAATGGCGCTGCCCGACTAGTCACCGATGTACCGCTTCGAGAGTCATTTGCGGTGAGCGGCAAGGTCCCCGCGACGGTGATTGAGGTCACCGTTGGTGAGGTCTACACGCAATGCCCGAAGGCGTTGGTGCGTTCACGACTGTGGGACAGCAAGGGCTTCCAAACCCATGAGACCGTTCCGACAGTGGGCGAAGTTATGGCCGAAATCACCAACGGCGAATTTGATGGGGTCAGCTACGACGCCAACTACCCCAAGCACATGAAGAAGACCATCTACTAGTCGGTGCTCCTTACGTTGCCGATGAGAACCAGGCCGAACCCACCACCAACAACACGCACCGCTAGCCTTTCGTTCGTTACGACAGTCATTGAGCTTGCCTCATGATCTATCATCGAAAGTCAAGAAATCATGACGAATCCCGTAGCTGCTGACATCGCAGCCAAGAAGTCAGGTCCACTCGACGGACTCATCGTGTGCGACCTGTCCCGCGTATTAGCGGGCCCATATGGGTCAATGATGCTCGCGGACCTCGGTGCAACGGTGATTAAAGTTGAGAGCGCCGCTGGCGACGACACTCGATACTGGAGCCCTCCCGAGAAAGATGGGATATCTACCTACTATTTGTCGATCAATCGCAACAAACGTTCGTTGGTGCTGGACTTTCGGGATCCCGAAGATGTTGCCATCGTGCATGAATTGTTTCGGCGCTCTGACATCGTGCTGGAGAATTTCAAGGCGGGCGGATTAGCCAAATACAACCTCGACTACGAGTCTGCTAGTGCTATCAACCCAGCGCTGGTGTACTTGTCCATCACCGGCTTCGGTACCGCTGCGGGAGCGTCGTTGCCGGGTTATGACCTTGTCATCCAAGCGGTCTCAGGCCTAATGAGTGTCACAGGTGATCCCGATGGCGAGGCGTACCGCGCTGGCGTCGCGGTGTTCGATGTGATGACGGGAATGCATGGCGTCATCGGCGTGCTCGCTGCGCTGCGTAGCCGTGACCAAACTGGCCATGGGCAACATGTCGAGGTCAATCTTTTGACGTCAGCCATGTCGGGCCTGGTAAATCAGACTGGGGCGTATGTGGCAGGTGGGGTGGTGCCGTTCCGTATGGGCAATGAGCACGCAAGCCTGTACCCCTACCAGAACATGCCGACGAAGGACCGCGACGTAGTTATTGCCGCAGCCAACGATCGACAGTTCAGCGCTCTTTGCGCAGTTCTCGGTATTGAAGAAGTAGCCGGTGACCCTCGGTTCAAGATCAATGCCGATCGCACCAAAAATCGCGCTGAACTCCACCCCATCTTGGTGGAAGCGCTGGCCGAGTGGTCCGCTGATGATTTGTTTATTGCACTGAACAAGGTTGGCGTGCCGTGCGGGCCTATTAACTCGATTGGTGAAGGCGTCGAGTTAGCCGAGCAACTTGGTCTTGAGCCTCGGGTAACGATGGGACAGGGGGAGCGCGAGATCGACGTTGTCCGTAATCCAATCACCTTCAGCGACTCCAGTATTACCTACGACCGCCCACCACCAACTCTGGGCGAACACACCGACGAAGTTCTTGCCTGGCTCGCCGGACCGCAAGATTCCTGAGCCTCGGACTACCGGGGCGGACCACTGGCTTTGGATTCGCTAGTTCGCCAGCTCAAACTAATGGCCAGGGGTAGGCCCGACCGCTGAGGTCGACAGGAAAAGTGCCACGATTTACCAGGGAACGAGCTCGACCGATTGTTGCTTCCTGCTCGGCTTCACTCAGTAGTTCGGCGAGATCTTCTGCGAGTCCTTGTTCGCAGAACGCGGCGAGTTGTTCGCGGATCTCAACCGGTACGGGTTCTTCGGACCACTCCCAGATTACGGTTCGTAGCTTGGGCACTTCGTGAAAACTCAGACCGTTGTCGATGGCCCATATGCGGCCGTCCTGGCCGAGCAGGCAGTGGCCGCCCTTGCGGTCAGTGCTGTTGGCCACCACGTCGAAGGCACAAAGGAGCTTGAATTGCTCGTTGTGCTCGCCCGTCTCGAGCATCGTAAAATAGTGCTCGTCATAATCTGCGGGAATGTAGAGCTGGACCGAACCAGGACCAAAATGATCGTCTCGCTCGACGGTGGGCGGAACTAGATCCCAACCGAGT
>CAXMUI010000024.1:0-18103 GCA_964196475.1 uncultured Acidimicrobiia bacterium | reverse complement strand
TAACCACCAGGGCATCACCGACGAAGACGATGTGCTTTCCGCGGCCAGTTGTACCACCAATGCCATAGTGCCAGTGCTCAAATTGATGAACGACCTGTTCGGCATCAGCAGTGGTCACGTCGAGTCAATTCATTCCTACACGAACGATCAGAACCTCACCGACAACTTCCACAAGAAGGATCGGCGCGGTCGTAGTGCTCCACTCAACATGGTCATTACCGAAACTGGTGCAGCTAGCGCCGTTGCAAAAGCCCTCCCCGAACTCGAGGGAAAGCTCACGGGTAGTGCTATTCGGGTGCCCACGCCCAACGTGTCGTTGGCCATCCTCAACCTCAACTTGGACACTGAGACCACCAAGGAAGCCATCAATCAACATCTTCGTGCCGCATCACTAGATGACACGTTGCACGAGCAGATCGAATATCGCACATCCAACGAGTTAGTTTCAAGCGATCTTGTCGGCTCCGAACGAACCAGCATCATTGACGGCCCGGCCACCATCGCCGACGGCAAGCGCTGTGTGCTTTACGTCTGGTACGACAACGAAGTGGGCTATAGCTACCAGGTTATTCGAATTTTGCAGGACCTCGCTGGGTTGCGTTACCCACAAATCCCGTAGCTCGTCACGCTGGGCACCCGCCGTGTAGGTTCGCGTGATGAGCGATACCTCGAACCCAATTGAAATCTGCCTCGACGAGTGGCACAAATACGTCCGCGGCGATCACGAAATTCTCGACACCTTGTTGCATGACGATGCGGTGTTCTACTCGCCCGTTGTCTTTCGCCCCCAGGAAGGCAAGGACATCACGAAGCTCTATCTCCTTGCCGCCGCTGGGGCCTTCGGCGATGACAAGCCCGTCCATGCCACACTCGACACCGAGCCAACCCCAGGCGAATGGGACGGCACTTTCCGCTACACCTCCAAACTCCATTCGGGAAACATGGCGGTATTGCAATTCGAATGCACCATCAAGGGCAAATACATCAATGGCATCGACATGATTACCTGCGACAGCGACGGCAAAATTATCGAGTTCAAAGTCATGATTAGGCCACTGCAGGCCATCGAGGTCATCCGTGATCAAATGGTTGCCATGATGGCGGCCCTTAGCTAGTAAAGCGCCGACAACTCTCATGCCCATATCCGATAGCGATGATGACGTGCAAACATTGCTGCTCTGTGGCATCGCACTCGTTGCCGCCATGAGCATCGGCCGCTTTGCCTACACCCCGATCCTGCCGGTGATGGACGCCGAGGTCGATCTCAGCAACCGGGCCAGCGGAATTATTGCTTCGGCAAACCACGTCGGGTACCTCATCGGAGCCCTCGTGAGTGCCGCGATGATCCGCCGACTCGGCGTACGACGCGTCCTCATAATTGGCCTGCTCGCCGTGTCGGTGGCAACCGCGACGATGGTGTTCACTGACAGCCAACCACTGTGGGCATTTTTCCGTCTGGTTGTTGGCGTCGGCAGCGGGTTCGCGTTCGTTTCCATCTCGGCCTATATCTTCGCCGTGACCGAACGAAGCGGACGACCCGATCAACTCGTACTGGCCTATGGGGGCGTCGGGGTCGGTGTGGTGCTTTCCACGCTGCTCATCCATGTTGGAAAAGACGCTGGCTGGCAATCCGCCACCTTGTGGCTGTCCATGGGCGTTATCTCTTTTGTCTGCACCGCTCTGGTCATGGTCCGCTTGCCCCTGGATCCCCCATCGGCTCCCGCAACCCAATCGGTAAAACACCGAGTGAGCCCCAAGCTGATGTGGCTCACCTTTGGCTATGGCTGTGCCGGTTTTGGGTACATCATCACTGCTACCTACCTCGTCACCATTGTCCGCGACGCCGAGCTTGGCGAAGGGTTTGAGACCGCCTCGTGGGTCGCATTTGGCGTCGCTAGTGTGCCGTCCATTCGATTGTGGACGGCGGTGGCCAAGCGATATGGGCAGACCAACGCGTTACTGATGACGTTTATTGCGCAGGCATTCGGTGTCGGATTGCTGGCTTTTTTTACGGGCCGAACTGCCGTGATCATCGCCGGTGTGGTGTTGGGCGGCAGCTTCGTTGGCCTCGTCACCTTGGCGCTCGGGCAAGCGCGGATTGTGGCGGCCGAGTCCGTTGACTCGGCTTTGGTTGTCATGACCGTTGCCTACGGTGTGGGTCAGATCATTGGCCCATCCTTTGCCGGTTGGTCAGCGGACCGGACGGGCGACTTCGGCATGGCCTCGTTGGTTGCCGCCGGCGTCTTGTTCGTTGGTGCCGCGGCAACAGCCGTGTCCGACCGCAGTGGTGAGTTCACACCGACCGACTAAAGTCGGCCGCTCAGCATCCCAGGAGAATCCCATCATGAAGTTCGGCATCGGTTTTGCGAATACCGGAGAATTCGCCACGCCAGAAGGCGCCGCCGAACTCGGCGCTCAGGCCGAGCAGGTTGGTTTCGACTCAATATGGACGGTCGAACATGTTTTGTGGCCCGAAGGCTACGAATCCGAGTACCCCTATAACCCCAGCGGCAAAATGCCCGGCAGTTCCCACTCCGTCATGCCGGACCCCTTGGTGTGGCTTGCCTATGTTGGAGCGAAGACCAACACGATCAAGCTCGGTACAGGCATCGTGATCCTGCCGCTGCGCAACCCCGCAGTTTTAGCCAAAGAGGCAGCAACCGCCGACTTTCTCTCCAACGGACGCGTGATACTCGGGGTCGGTGTCGGCTGGCTCGAAGAAGAATTTGATGCCCTCGGTGTGCCCTTCCGCGGTCGAGGCAGGCGCACCGATGAGTACATCGACATTATGCGCACACTTTGGTCCGAGGGAGGCAGCACATATGACGGCGACTTCATGCAGTTCTCCGATGTGCACAGCAACCCCAAGCCCGTCAACGGGGCAATCCCCATTCACATCGGTGGCCACTCTCGGAAGGCCGCCGAACGCGCTGGCCGTATAGGCGATGGCTTCTTTCCTGCCAGCGGCAACATCCCCGAACTTGTTGACATGATGCGCCAGGCAGCCACCGATGCGGGACGCGACGTCGGGGCCATCGAAGTCACCGCACCGCACCTGGGAATGTTCGGTGACGATGCCAAAGGCGCAATCGAAGAACTCGCCTCGTGGGGCGTGCAACGTGCCCCTGTGCCGGCATTCTTACTCGCTGGCGACGTGGCTGAAAATTGCGCCATGTGGGCTGAAAAACTGGGTATTAACCCCAGTTAGAGCGTGACGGCCACTTCGGCCGCAATATCGAGGGTGGCGTCGATAATTGGATCTTCGTGCGCCAGACTCGGGAACATCACTTCGTAAGCACCTGGGGCTAGGGCCACACCACGGTCCAACATGCCGTGAAAATACTTGGGATAGATGCCGTTCTCGGCCGCGGCCTGCGCATCGTCGAAGTTAGTGGGCATAGCGGCGGTGAAGAACACCCCAACCAGTGGTCCGACGCGAGGAACTACAGCGGCAACACCCGCCGCGGCGAATACGGAGGCCAGGCCATCGGCGAGACGTTTTGCGGTGGTCTCCAGTTGCACGTAGGCCTCGTCGTCGAGTTGTTCGAGTTGAGCGAGACCGGCGGCAGTGGCCAGTGGATTCCCGGACAAGGTACCAGCCTGATACACCCCACCCAGCGGGGCGATGTGTTGCATGAGTTCGGTTGACGCGCCGTAACAACCAACCGGAAGGCCACCGCCGATGACTTTACCGAAGCACCAGATATCGGGCTGAACACCAAACCATTGTGTTGCCCCACCGCGACAGAGACGAAAGCCGGTTATGACCTCGTCAAAGATAAGAAGGGCACCCGCATCATCGCAAGCTTTACGGAGATCTTGGAGGAAACCTTCGCGCCCAGGCACCAGGCCCATGTTGGCTGCGATTGGTTCCACGATGACGCAAGCCACGTTCTCGTCGAGTTCGGGAACAACATCGTAAGGAACAACAATGGTGTCGGCCACGGCCCCATCGGTAACACCGTCACAGCCGGAGAGACCCTGCTGGGCTACTCCGCTGCCACCAGCGACGAGGAGTGCGTCGGAGTGTCCGTGGTAATGGCCCGCGAATTTCACGAGGTGATCGCGTCCCGTGGCGGCTCGGGCCAGTCGAATAGCAGACATCGTTGCTTCGGTGCCGCTTGACACTAGGCGGATCATTTCGAGGCCATCGATACGAGAAATAATCTCCTCGGCCATTTCAACCTCACCCAAGGTTGGCGCTCCGTACGACGTGCCAACCGCGGCAGCTCGGGTAATGGCGTCGACGACCGCGGGGTGAGCGTGACCCAAGATTCCCGGGCCGTAGCTCATCACGTAGTCGATGTAGCGTTTACCCTCTACATCCCAGACGTAGGCGCCTTCGGCGTGATCCACGAAGTAGGGCGTACCGCCAACGGACGCAAAAGAACGTACGGGCGAATTCACGCCGCCCGGCATGACCGCCTTGCCACGAGCGAAAAGATCAGCATTGGTATTGGACACGGAGGTAAGTCTAGGAGACTGCCAAGAAGACCGGCCTACCCGTAGACAGTGTTCCATGAGGCTTTGCTAAGACGACCACAACCATCGTGATCGCGTTCGATTTGTTGGAGTTAGGGAAAACCTAAAAACTCGAACACTCTTGGATCAGATAGATCATCGACAAGCAAATCGGCGTGGGAAAAGTCGCCCACTTCGGTCATCCGGTTTGGTGCCGCTATTACCCGCACGCCCGCAGCTTTGGCCGAGGTGCAACCGTGGGCCGAATCCTCTATTGCTACGCAATCTGATGGGGCGACACCCAAGGCATCTGCGGCGGCCAAAAACAAGTCGGGGTACGGCTTGGCCCGCTCAACGTCGTCGCGAGTGCGCACGGCGTGAAACGTCTCCCACAGGCCAATTCGTCGAAGGTGAGGATGGACCCAGCGAGTCGGCGAACTGGAGGCAACCGCCAACTGGAGACCACGACCAACGGCGGCATCGAGGACCGCCGTCACCCCAGGGCGTAAACCGTCGGCGTGGAGCATTTTGTCGCGTGCGGCCCGGCGTCGAGTGTCAATTTCGTCCTCGTCAAAGGCATCGCCCAAATGACGTCGCAGGTCTCCCATCCAATCAAGATCGCCATCGGTACCGACGATCTCTTGCCAGGCCTCGATCGGAAACTCCAAGCCAACCAGGTGGAACTCTTGCTGAATCGATGAGAAGACCGGCCATTCGGTATCGAGAATGGTGCCATCGAAATCAAACAAGATTGCTGCAGGGGTCATCGAGAGAGTGTGCCCCACGAACACCATAAAGTCATCACAGGTTCGGTCTACTCGGCCAACAGCACAGCAATAAGTCCATTGAGGGTGTGTTCAGTGGCTTGCCGATTTACCGCAAACCCGGCATCGATAATTACCTGACTGGTGATCGGACCAATCGACACAATGTTGGCGGGCATGGCATCGCCGCCATAGGCCGCCAGAAAATTTGTCACCGTTGAACCAGAGGTGAAGGTGATTGTGTCTGCCTCGGCCAATTCGTCAATGGCGGACGGGCGGGGCTTTACCGGGTCGGTGCGGTAGGCGGCAACGACCTCGACTGACCAACCCTTGGCTTGGAGGCCTTCGAGCAGTACCTTCCGCGCCACCTCAGCCTGGGCTAACAACACTCGCCCACCTGACTGAGGTGCCCGGGGAAATTTGGCGACCAGCGATTCGGCTACATAGATATCGGGCACGAGATCCGCTACGAGATGGGCATCGGCGAGGACTGAAGCTGTTTTTGGTCCGACCGCCGCAAGCTGAACGCCAACTAATGCTCGAGCGTCAGCCAGTTCGGCCAGGACACGTCGCGCACCGTTCGGCGATGTCACGACCAACCATTCATAGTCAGCCACCTGGCCGATCGCCTTTCGAAATCCCTTACCACCATCGGTCGGATCGACGATTTTGACGGTGGGAACCTCGATTGGGTCGGCACCGAGTTCGCGTAATTTCGTTGCCATGGTTGTGGTCTGTTGACGACTGCGAGTTACGACGATCTTGCGACCAAACAGGGGCCGTTTTTCGAACCAACTCAGATCAACGTCAGCCACACCGCCGACAACAATCACCGACGGTGATGCCAACGGTTCGTTGGGCAACTGAGCCACTGTCGATCGCACCGTCCGTTGATTTGCGCGAGTTCCCCAGTGCACTGCGGCGGCCGGGGTGTCGGCTGGCATTCCGGCGGCAAGAAGTTGCTCGACAATGCTGGCGATTCGGCGTACTCCCATCAAGATCACAATGGTTCCGCCGGTATGCACAATGGCGTCCCAGTTGACCGAGGTGAAGCCCTTCTCTGGGTCTTCATGCCCAGTAACCACCGTGAACGATGTCGAGGAGTACCGCATCGTCACCGGGATTCCGGCGTAGGAAGGAGCAGCAATAGCGGAGGTAATTCCCGGAACAACTTCAAAGGCAACACCCGCATCCTGCAGGGCCTGTACCTCTTCTCCGCCACGTGCAAAAACGAAAGGGTCGCCACCCTTCAACCGCACCACGTTCTTTCCTGCCAAACCGGCCTGAACCAGAAACACGTTGATTTCTGCTTGGGTCAATGACGGGTGTCCCGACTCTTTGCCCACATACATCAACTCGGCCTCGTCGTCAGCCAGATCAAGAAGGGCTGTTCCGGCCAATCGGTCGTAGACAACGATGTCGGCAGACTGCAAGAGTTCGGCGCCACGCACGGTGATGAGGCCTGGATCGCCTGGGCCCGCACCAACCAGATAGACCGTCATTAGGAAAATTCGAAATCGGACCGGATGTGTTGCGCCAGTCGCGTGCCAACGACGACGGGATCGTCGCCTCGTTCTAGGTGATAACAAATAATTTCGGCGTCTTCTGTGGCCAACATCCCGGTAATGGTGATCATCCCGTTGGGCTCGAGCGTGGCGTGTGCACCGGCGGGGAGGTCACAGTCGCCACCCAACTCGCTCAGGAAGGCCCGTTCGGCCTCCACCACTCGGCGAGTAGGGGCGTGATCTATAACTCCTAGCGCAGCCAATGTCTGGACATCATCGGCTCGACACTCGACGATGAGTGCACCTTGCGCCACCTGGGGCAACATGACATTGGTCGGTAGAGCAAATACGTCGTCGCGTCGCAGTTGCAGGCGATCAATCGGGGCAGAAGCCATGACAATGGCGTCGAAGTCGTCGGCGTCATCGAGACGTGCGAGTCGAGTGTCTACGTTGCCACGAATGTCGGCCATGATCAGATCAGGGCGCAGATGTAACAACTGTGCTCGGCGACGGACCGATCCGGTGGCCACAATCGCAAACTGGGGTAATTGTTCGAGTGGGCAGCCGATTAGTGCATCACGGGCGTCGGCCCGTTCGGGAAAGGCGGCAATAACAAGTCCGGGCACTGCCACCGATGGAAGATCTTTGCCCGAGTGCACCGCAATGTCGGCTCGGCCATCGAGCACGGCGTTTTGCACTTCTTTGGCAAACACCCCTTTGCCACCAATCTCGTGGATTGGCACATCTGTGCGTCGGTCACCCTCGGTGGATACGACGAGAGGATCAACGGAGATCGAGGCATCAGCAGCGTTGAGTAAACCAGCCACATGATCGGTTTGCCAGCGGGCAAGGACACTGCCGCGGGTGGCAGCTTTTATAGTCGGCATGAATACCTAATCGAGATCGTAGAGATCGCGGAGTGCTTCGCCGATTCGCTCGCCGCGGGCGGTTCCGGCTGAGTCTTTCAATCGGGTTGTTGGTAGATGAAGCAACTTGCCCACCAGACGATTGGTAATGAGTTCGAGAAGTTCGCGGGTCTCGGGGTCGAGGTCTTCGAGTTTGCTGCTGTTCGCGGTGAGAACCTGGGTGCGAATTTGCTCGGCCTGCTGCCGAAAATCAGCAATCAAGGGTGCGGCGTCGCGGGCGCTACTGCGAACGGCGTACTGGTTGACTTCGACTTCGATAATGTTGCGGACGTCGGCGATCTCGCGCTCGCGTTTACTTATACCCATCTGGGCAAATTCGCGAATGTCGTCCATATCCAGCAACGTGATGCCTGGAATCGAGGCGGCAGAAGGGTCGATATCGCGAGGCATGGCGATGTCGATGAGCAACAGGGGGCGACCGTTTCGCACGTCCATCGCAGTTTCGAGCGCCGTGGCTTCGACAATGAGCTCATGCGCGCCCGTTGAGGTGAATACGATGTCGGCTTTGTGTAGTTCGTCACTGAGTTCGCTAAGGCGAACCGCTCGACCATCGAGACGTCGGGCCAATGTTTCGGCCTTCGCGAACGTGCGATTAGCCACCACGAGTTCGGCCATGTCCGACGACATGAGGCGGGCAACCATGCCTTCGCCCATTTCGCCCGCTCCCAAAATAAGGATACGTTTGCCGCTCAGCCCACCGAGACGATCCGCGGCCATAGCAATGGCTGCCTGACTTACCGATGCAATGTTGTGCGAAATTTTCGTTTCGGTACGGGCCCGCTTACCAACTTCGAGGGCATGACGGAACACACCATTAAGCGCGGTGCCGGTGACTTTGAGCGTGTGAGCATTTTCCCACGCGGTCTTGACCTGGCCCTGAATTTCGTGTTCGCCAATAACGGCCGAGTCGAGGCCCGCGGCAACGGCGAACAGATGCCGAACCGCTTCTTCGTCATAGTGCACGTAGAGGTGATCGCCCAACTCTTCGGGGCTAACACCCCCAAGGTCGCACAGTGTGTCGCGGACATCTTGAAACGCTCCGTGGAAGCGTTCGGCCAGCACGTAGATTTCGGTGCGATTACAAGTGGAAAGCACAACCGTTTCGCTGACGTTGTCGCAACCGGCTACCGCGTCGAGTGCCTTGTTGAGGCGCGCGGGACCAATCGACACTCGTTCGAGAATGTCGAGAGGCGCTGTTGTGTGGTTAATACCAATTACTACGACAGACACAGTCGCAAGATCTCCTTGGCCTCGTCGATTCGGCCAGCACGAATTGCATCCAGCATTCCCGAATTGAGGGCCTTTTGCCAACCTGGAAGCTCAGTAGATTTTCCGTCGGCTCGAAGCTGTCTGCGCTCGTCGGACAAGATCTCAAGCAGCGTTTCATACTCGGGCCCAATATCAGCCTCGAGCCCACGCCGGAACCATGAGGCCAGAGCCGGGCTGTGACCGCCGGTGGAAACGGTGAACATGATCTGGCCGCGTCGCACCACCGCGGGCAACGTAAAGCCGCAATTTGCTGGATCGTCGGCCGAATTAACCAACACGGCAGCCTGCTCGCCGTCGGCGAATACTGCCGCATTTACCCGTGGGTCGTCGGTTGCGGTGATGACAAGGCGATAGCCCGCCACCTCGCCATTTCGGTAGGGGCGTCGATGGGCGGTCACGCCTTGGAGGACAGCCAGTGAATCGAGAATATGTGGGGCGACAACATCGACAATGGCCCCCGCTGCTAGCAACTTACGCGCTTTAGCCTCGGCCACCTGTCCTCCACCAACGACAAGACAGCGGTAGCCACTGAGACGCACATTGATCGGAAAGAGAGGTTCATCAAGGGGCATTAACTTGCCTCCGCTATGTCGGCATCGCGGTGTTGATAGAAACCTAGGATTTGCAGTTCCGATGCCAGGTCGACTTTGCGCAAGGTCACGTGATTGGGAACCGACACCGTGATTGGCGCGAAGTTGAGCACCGACGTCACCCCAGCAGCAACGAGTTGATCGGCCACCTCTTGCGCCACACTTGCAGGTGTCGCAATGATGGCGATCGCTATGCGTTCAGCGACAACGACCTCGGCGAGGTCGTCGAGGTGAGAAATTTTGAGACCATTGTGTGTTGTCCCCACCTTGGTCTGGTCATTGTCGAACAAAGCGGCTACTGGGAATCCGGAGTCACCGAAGCCTCCGTAGTTGGCCAATGCCAGGCCGAGGTTACCGAGACCCAGGATGGCTACTCCAAGATCTTTGGCAAGACCAAGTTCTCGGTCCATCTGAAAGAGCAGATATTCGACCTCGTAACCCACGCCGCGCGTGCCGTAGGACCCAAGATAGGAGAGGTCCTTACGAACTTTGGCGGCATTCAGTCCGGCCATATTGGCCAGTTGGGCCGACGACACCTTAGAGGCACCTTTTTCGCGCAATTGCGACAGGCTTCGGTGGTAAACCGGCAACCGAGCAACCGTGGCATCGGGAATAGGCCGGCGGGAGGAAACGGACGGCATAGGGGTAAGGCTATCTGGAGTTTGTACCCTTGTGAACATGACTTCTCAGGTCGCCTTCGCTGCTGCTGCCACCGTTATTTCGTTGGCGTTTGCTTTGGCGACGCTTGACCGGTGGCTTATGGCACGACGTAATCATGAGGCGGCCTGGACGGTGGCCTTGTTTCTCTTTTCTGGTGCCGCGGCGGCGCTAATGTTTGGTGCGGGAATGGGCTGGTCAGCGTGGTCATTTCGGGCATTTTACTACCTCGGGGCCATCGCAAACGTTCCTGTCCTCGCCCTCGGAACAGTTTGGTTACTGCGACCCCAATGGGGACGCACAGTTTCCTATGGCGTGGCGACGTTTTGTCTCGTAGGCCTTGGCGTCATGCTTGTGGCCCCAACTACGGGCACCATTCCGTCCACAGTCCTGCCGCAAGGCTCCGACATTTTTGGTCCGCTCCCCCGCGTCCTCGCCGCAGTCGGATCATCACTCGGGGCGCTCGTGATCTTTTCGGGTGCGCTATGGAGCATCGGTTCATCGATCCGAAATCAAGGCCCACGTCACCTAGCGGTGTCCAATGGGGCAATCGGTCTGGGCACAGTCGTCCTAAGCCTGGGCGGCTTACTTAACAGCACACTGAATGAAATGACCGCCTTTGCCATCACGCTCGTGGTCGGCATCGCCCTCATCTTTATCGGATTTCTTGTTGCCACTTCGATGCCGGCCACCGCCCGGCTACAAATGGTTAGCCAAGAGAACGCCGCATAATTTTGCCCGTAGATGTGCGCGGGATCTGATCAATGATGATCACCGATCCTGGACACTTGTAGCTCGCAAGATGTTGTTCGCAGAACCGGATTACATCATCGGCCTCGAGGTTTGCATTGGGCACAGGCACCACGTAGGCACGTACGACCTCACCATGATGGGGATGAGGAATTCCGACTACCCCTGCCTCACTAATTTCGGGGTGTTGCACCAAGATGTCCTCGACCTCAGCGGGAAAAACATTGAATCCCGACACGAGGATGAGGTCCTTAACCCGGTCGACGAGACGGAGTTGGCCATAGTCGTCGACCACCGCCAAGTCGCCGGTGTGCAACCAGCCGTCGCTATCGAGCGCTTTGGCTGTCGCCTCTTCGTTGCCCCAATACCCACCGAAAATGTTGGGTCCACTGGCCCAAACTTCGCCTTCGTCACCGATATAGACATCGCCTCCGTGGGCATCGACAAGGCGTAGTTTGATCCCTGGAAGTGGACGCCCCACAGAACCCGCAGGGGTCTCTTCTGTACCTAGGGCCAGAACTGAACCGGTTTCGGTGAGTCCGTATCCCTCGATGATGTTGATGCCATGAAGTTCGTAGACCGACTGTCGCACCATTGGGTTAAGCGCGGCCGCTCCGGAAAAAGCGCGCCGAATGGTGGCCAACGGCTGTCCATCGAAGGGGGTGGCGGCAAGGGCTGACCACAATGTTGGCGGACCGCTCATCACGGTGATTTTGTGCTGCTGCGCGAGCTCAAAAACGGTGGTTGGGTCGAACCGTTCGACGAGGACCGCTGTCGCTCCCGCTCGCAGTACCGGTGCGAGTATCGCATTAAGTCCCAAGATGTGGAAGAGCGGAACCACACAGAGGGCGACGTCGTCGGCGGTGAGTTGACCAGATGGATGGGCAAAGCCTTGATCGAGGTTGGCCAGCAGGTTTGCATGGGTCAACATGGCTGGCTTTGGGCTACCTGCGGTGCCAGAAGTGAACTTCAGTAGTGCGAGATCACTTTGCGTTACATCGACAACCGCCGGAACCTCGTCAAAGCTCTCCAAGGCAATCGAACCTTCGATGTCAGACGGTCGTGGGGTAAGAATGTGATCAACCGATGCCAACACATCAGCATCAAGACCGCTGACCGAGGGAACGCCAGTAGGTCCAACCACCATCGCTCGTGGCGTGACCGCCGCAATTTCGGACGCTAGTTCGGGCGGCGGACTCAGCGGGTTCATGGGTACAGCAACAAACCCTGCACCCAAAACCGCCAAATAGGACACCACAAAACGGGTATTCGTGCCCGCAACTATGGCTACCCGATCACCTCGCTCAAGTCCCAGCGCAGTAAGACCGGCCCGAGTCTGAGCGACCCTATGACGAAGCTGGTCGTAGGTGATTTGGTTACCCTGGTCGATAAGCGCGACCGAGTCGCCTCGGTGGGATTCGATTAGAGCTGCAAGGTTCACATGCCCATAGTAGTTTCAACGGGGCCCTTGGGAGGAACCGGCTGCGGTGCGAACTACTCGGCGGCGATGACCTCTTCGACCTGCGGGGGTTCGAACCCTTCGACGGCCTTGAACGACATGCGCCGTTCGCCCGTGTTGTCAGGATCGTCCTCGGTGTCGACAATGATGGTCTCACCGGCTCGGAACTCTTTCCAGAGCAAGCGTTCCGACAACGGATCTTCGACCATACGTTGGATGGCACGACGCAATGGTCGGGCTCCCATCGTTGGGTCGTAACCGCGATCGGCCAGCAAAGTCTTCGCTTCGGGGGTGAGTTCGAGACCCATTCCCTGCGACTCCAGTTGGTTGGTGACTCGCTTGATCATGAGATCGACAATCTGGGTTACCTCGGGCTTGGAAAGCTCGTGGAAGACGATTGTTTCGTCGATGCGGTTAAGGAATTCAGGGCGGAAGTGTTCCTTCAGCGCTTCGTTGACCTTTTCCTTCATGCGTTCGTAGCTGACTGCTTCGTCGTTCTTGGTGAAACCAAGGTTGGCCTTGCGCAGATCGCGTGTGCCCAGGTTGGACGTCATGATGATGACCGTGTTGCGGAAATCAACCGAACGGCCCTGACTGTCGGTAAGACGTCCTTCTTCGAGAATCTGCAACAGTGTGTTGAAGACATCGGGATGGGCCTTTTCGACCTCGTCGAAGAGCACAACGCTGAACGGCTTGCGGCGCACAGCTTCGGTGAGTTGGCCGCCCTCGTCGTAACCGACGTAGCCGGGAGGTGAACCGACGAGACGACTGACCGTGTGCTTTTCCTGATATTCGGACATATCGAGACTAATAAGGCTGTCCTCGTCTCCGAAGAGGAACTCGGCCAAAGTTTTCGCTAGCTCGGTCTTACCAACACCGGATGGACCGAGGAAGATAAACGAACCAGAGGGACGCTTGGGATCCTTGAGTCCAGCACGGGTGCGACGGATGGCTTGCGAAACAGCCTTGACCGCGTCGGCCTGGCCGATTACTCGCTTGTGGAGTTCGTCTTCCATGCGCAAAAGTTTGGAGGTTTCTTCCTCGGTGAGTTTGTAGACCGGAATGCCGGTCCACAAGCTGAGCACCTCGGCTACTGCTTCTTCGTCCACCTCGTCAAAAAGATCAACTCCCGTGGCCTTGAACTCGGCCTCTTTGGTTTCTTTCTCGGCGATGAGTTGTTTTTCTTCGTCGCGGAGATTTCCGGCCGCTTCGAAGTCCTGCGACTCGACGGCTTCCTTCTTCTTGGCGGATACGCCAGCCAATTTGTTTTCGAGGTCTTTGAAATCCTCGGGCGTTTCCATGCGCTTGATACGCAGACGCGAGCCTGCTTCGTCGATGAGATCGATGGCTTTGTCAGGAAGTTGACGGTCGGCGATGTAGCGGTCGGCAAGATTGCCTGCCGCTACGAGTGCCTGGTCGGTGATCGTTACTCGGTGGTGTGCTTCGTAGCGATCGCGGAGACCCTTAAGAATTTCAATGGTGTGTGCCACTGAGGGTTCTTCGACCTTGATGGGCTGGAATCGGCGTTCGAGTGCCTTGTCTTTTTCTAGGTATTTACGGTATTCCTCGGTCGTGGTGGCACCGATGGTTTGGAGTTCACCGCGGGCCAGCATGGGCTTGAGAATGCTGGCCGCATCGATGGCGCCTTCGGCGGCACCAGCGCCAACAAGGGTGTGCAGCTCATCGATGAACAAAATGATGTCGCCACGAGTGGTGATTTCTTTGAGCACCTTCTTGAGGCGTTCTTCGAAATCGCCGCGGTAGCGGGATCCGGCCACAAGGGAACCAAGATCGAGGGTGTAAAGCTGCTTGCCTTGCAACGTGTCGGGTACGTCGTCGCTGGCAATCTTTTGGGCCAGGCCTTCGATGATGGCAGTTTTACCGACACCAGGTTCGCCGATGAGCACAGGGTTGTTCTTGGTGCGACGGCTGAGTACCTGCATGACCCGTTCGGTTTCGCGGATGCGGCCAATGACGGGATCGAGTTCGCCGTCGCGGGCGAGCTGGGTCATGTTGCGCCCAAATTGGTCAAGAACGGCAGAGCCACTTGAGTCGGCGCCGCTGCTACCACCAGAGGTGGCACTGGCCTTGTCGCCTTCGCCTTCGCTGCCTGGGCCGGAGTAACCCGACAGGAGCTGGATGACTTGCTGACGAACTCGGCTCAGGTCGGCGCCCAGCTTGACGAGAACCTGAGCGGCCACGCCTTCGCCTTCACGAATGAGACCCAACAAGATGTGTTCGGTCCCGATGTAGTTATGCCCGAGCTGTAGTGCTTCGCGCAATGAAAGTTCGAGAACCTTCTTGGCGCGCGGCGTAAAGGGGATGTGTCCGCTGGGAGAAGATCCGCCTTGGCCGATAATTTCTTCGACCTGACTTCGGACGGCTTCGAGCGATATGCCGAGGGATTCGAGTCCCTTAGCTGCGACACCTTCGCCTTCGTGGATGAGACCCAACAAGATGTGTTCGGTCCCGATGTAATTGTGATTGAGCAGGCGCGCTTCTTCTTGGGCGAGTACAACGACTCGGCGAGCCCTATCTGTAAAGCGTTCGAACACCGGCGACCTCCGCACGGTAAAGGGGTGAGTGCAGTGTAGCTAGCTCACTGTTCTCTGGGGGTTACGGTCCAGGTAACTGCACCGTAGCGAGGTGTAACCAGCGCGTAAACCGAAATGTTCCCGAATAGTGCTTATGTCGGGAAATTCCCTCGCCCCAAGCCACTCCATTTGGCAGGCCAGAACGATTGGTTATCGCTTGGGGGGTTGGGGGGCGTAACCTTTCTGGGTGGCTCAGCTCAACCCGCTTGCGGTACTTCCAACCATGCTCGACGATCTCACCCGCGTGGAAAAGGCTCTACAAAGTGCCGTTGAGGCCGACTTGGCTTTGCTCCAAGAAATTGCGTCTCACCTCGTAAACGCTGGTGGTAAACGGGTGCGGCCTGGTTTTGCGATCGCTAGCGCCGCCACTCCCCTGGTTCCCGCCGAACCCGTTAGTGACAATGTCATCTTGGGTGCGGCGGCCGTCGAACTCGTACACATTGGCTCGCTTTACCACGACGACGTTATGGACCAAGGCCAGATGCGTCGCGGTGTGCCGTCGGTTAATTCACTCTGGGATAACCATCGGGCCATCCTCGCTGGTGATTTCTTGTTGGCTCGAGCTTCGGAGATTGCTGCGTCACTCGGCACCGACGTCGCTGCCCTGCTTGCCTCGACCATCGCCAAGTTGTGCGACGGTCAGATCCGTGAACTCGAGGCCGAACACAACATCGACCGAACTTTCGAAGCATACGAAAAGTCGATTGCTGGCAAGACCGCATCCCTGTTGGCTACGGCGTGTCGCGTCGGTGGCATTACCGGCCAACTTCCGGTCGATCACATCGAGGCCGTAACCAACTTCGGCGAGGCATACGGATTTGCCTTCCAGATTGTCGACGACATCCTCGATCTCACTGCTACTTCCGAGCAACTCGGCAAGAAGGCCGGCAACGACATTCTCGAAGGGGTGTACACCCTGCCCGTCATTGTCGCTTTGACCGAAGCCAACGGCGCCGAACTCCGCGCATTGCTGTCCGATGATCTCACCGACGAGGGTCACCAGCGAGCACTCACTATTGTTCGCACCTCAACCGGCGTCGCTGTCGCCCAGGCGCAAGCCAGCCGGTGGGCCGACAAGGCCGCCGAGTCCTTGCAAACACTGCCCGATTCTGATGCCACTGCTGCGTTGAGCGCGGCAGCGGATCATCTTATTCAGCGGGCCAAGGCCGACTTCTAGCTGCAGAGCTCAGTGCTGCTCCAGCAGGTGTCCCCGGGTAGGACGCGGTCGGCACTGGATGGACCCCAGCTGCCTTTTTCGTACGGCTCGACGGGATTGGGATTGTCGAGGACGCTTTGGACGATGCGCCACGCTTCTTCGACACCATCTTGGCGGGCGAACAACCGCTGGTCGCCGTTGAGGGCGTCGCCAATGAGGCGCTCGTAGGGGCCAGCCAGGTCGCCGCCCAGCGCATCGCCATAGTCGACCGCTAGATCAACGGGTGCACTCACCATTTGTGCGCCGGGCTTCTTGGCTTGGACGACCATGGTGATCGTATTGTCTGGCTTCATTCGAAAGATGAGCTTGTTCGGCTCGGGCAAGAGTGCGGTGGCTCCGCCGCCGAAAAGCAACCGTGGCGGACGTTTGAACTCGACTACTGCTTCGGTGACGGTCTCGGCCATACCTTTTCCCGCTCGGATACAGAAGGGAACATCGGCCCATCGCCACGAGTCGATAAAAGCACGAATTGCTACAAAGGTCTCGGTATCGGAATTGCTGTCGACGCCTTCCTCCTCACGGAAACCAACAAATTGCCCGCGCACAACATCGTCGGGTTCGAGGGTGCGCATGGCCCGAAAGACTTTGACCTTTTCGTCGCGCATTGCGGTTTCGTCCGAGGTCGACGGTGGCTCCATCGTCAGAAGTGCAAGTACTTGCAACAGGTGGTTCTGGACAACATCACGCATCGTGCCGACGTTGTCGTAGAAACGGCCCCGGCCCTCGACATCGAAATCTTCGGCCATGGTGATGCGAACGGAGTCAACGTAGTGACGGTTCCAGAGCGGTTCAAGCAAAGCATTTGCAAAGCGGAAAACCATGAGATTTTGCACGGACTCTTTGCCCAAGAAGTGATCGATTCGATAGATCGCATCTTCGGTGTAGTGGTGATGCAAGATCTTGTTGAGCTCTCGAGCCGAAGTGAGGTCGCGACCAAAGGGCTTCTCGACGATGATGCGACCGGAGTTCATGCCTACACCGGCTAGGCCGGTTGCGACCTCGTCAAAGAGAGTGGGTGGCACAGCAAGAAAGGCAACCGGGCAAGACGAGTCAGGAAGTTTGGCCCGCAACGCCGCAAAGGTATCCACGTGGTTGTAGTCGCCCCGCACATAGCTCAGCCGTGTGCAGAGCCGTTCAATGATCGCCCCATCGCGACCTTCGAGCGATGCCCGAGCACGGTCGCGCAGCGCGTCATCGTCCCACTCAGAACGGGCCACACCAATGATCGGCACATCGAGACGCCCTTCGGCTTCGAGTTCATACAGCGCAGGGAAAAGTTTTTTGAACGCTAGGTCGCCGCTGATGCCAAACATGATGAGCGCATCGGCGAGTCGAGCAGGCGCGTCGTCTAACCCCAGGTGGTCAGACATCGGCTGACTTTTCGTGGTGTCCACCGAACTCTTTGCGCATGGCCGACAGAATCTTGCCGGCGTATTCGTCGCGATCTCGGCTGGCAAAACGCGAGAACAATGCCGCGGCGATGGTGGGGGCTGGGACAGCGAGGTCAATGGCAGATTCGACGGTCCAACGACCTTCGCCGCTATCGGACACGCGCCCCTCGAACCCGTCGAGGTTGGGATCGACGGCTAGAGCGTGCGCCGTCAGGTCGACCAGCCAAGACGAAATAACACTTCCGCGGCGCCACACTTCGGCTACAGCGCCAGTGTCGATGTCGAATTGGTAAGCACGTGGATCTCGCAAGGGTGCGGTTTCGGCATCGACCTCACGATCGGCACTACCCAAGTTGGCTGCTTCGAGAATGCCGAACCCCTCGGCCAGAGCGGCCATCATGCCGTATTCGATGCCGTTGTGGACCATCTTCACGAAGTGCCCGGCACCAACTGGTCCGCAGTGGAGCCAGCCGGCCTCGCCCGGCTTGATGTCTCCCGTTATGTCTGGAGTGCGTTCGGCG
>CAXMUI010000023.1:0-10772 GCA_964196475.1 uncultured Acidimicrobiia bacterium | reverse complement strand
AATCTCGTCTGTACCGAGGATCTCCGAACCATGCTCAAATGTTTGGCTAGGCGAGGACGGACCGGAACTCGAGTAATGCGAGCCATTATCGAAGAAAGACAGCAGGAATATGTTCCGACTGAATCTGGAGCCGAAGCAAGGTTTTGTGAGCTTGTTGATCGGTGGAATTTACCGAAATTCCGGCGGCAGGTCGGATTCGGATCCGACAGTAAGTGGATCGGTAGAGTCGATTTCGTTCATCCGTCGTTACCGCTGGTCGTCGAAATTAACTCCGCCCTTTTTCATGGCAGTCTCACGGACCGGCGCAGAGATAAGGAGCGGTATAGCTCGCTCAATGAGCAGGGACTAGAGGTGTTGGTCCTGCAAGGCGACGACCTGTTTCGGCAGCCGACTGAATGTCGCCGAAAGCTGCTTACCTCAATTGCCCAGGTGACCGGCGACAAAGTAGTCGCATGATCGACCATCTCGGTGTGTGGGCAGTGCGAAGCGCACTGCCCACACACCGAGAACGGGATTGGGCTAGTGGGCCGTTAGAAGTTGAACGATGTTTTCGGTTAAATAGCCGAGGTATTCGTAGAGCGCGAAGGTCGCAGCGTTTGGATCGTCTTCCTCGGGGGCAATTGTTTCTTCGCTCACATCGAGTTGGGTGCCGAGAACCAGGCGAATGCCGTTGATTGCCTTCATCCATTTGGTGAGCTCGGATTCGGTGAGTGTTGCATTCATGGCGGTCGTCTCTACAGCCTCAAGGTCGGCTAGTCGAGTACGTAGGAGATCGTCCGCTACCAGTGATTGATAGTTGGCCTCAAGACGTTCGTCGGAGGGGTACGCGGTCGGGAAAAGACGTCGCACAGGGTCAGAAGGCCCATCGGACAATAACGCCACAAGTTGGGGTGCCAGATTTGCTAGCAGTTGACGTTCGTGATCACCCAAACTGACCTTGAAGGTGCCGTCGGATTGCAACTTGAAGGGGCGCGGCACGATCAGTCGTCCTTCTGCATAGTGGCCCAGAGGCCGTATTCGTGCAGTCGAAAAACGTCGAGTTCGGCCTTCTCGCGGTCGCCATTGCTGACTACCGCCCGACCTTTTTCGTGGACGTCAAGCATCATGCCTGTGGCCTTGTCTCGGCTATAGCCAAAAACCTTTTGGAGCACCAAGGTGACATAAGACATGAGATTGATTGGGTCGTTCCAGACCAACACGACCCACGGCGAATCGGTGTCGGTTGTGGTATCGGACGTCGGTTCTTCGACTTCGACAGGAGCAGTGCTCATGAGGCGACTTCGGTGGTCGACGGCGACAAGGTTTTACGAGAAAACGCTGCACCGGAAGGTGCTGTACGAGAAAACAGTGCCAAATAGAGGCGCAATGTCGCGACCCAAAGAAGGACCGCTCCAAGAATATGGACCGCAACGAGCAGCACGGGGACATCGGTGAAGTACTGCAGGTAGCCGATGCCTCCCTGGCCGAGAATGACGAGGACCAGAACCCGTGCTTGATGCGCGTAGCTGGATTTGGGTGAAGTTTTGTGAGCCCACCACGCCAACATGACGACGAGCCCGCACAGCACGATGACACCAATGCTGTGGATACGAGCGACGTCGGGAAGAAAGTAACCAAGCCGGTTACTGCTGTCCGGGTCGCCTGCGTGTGGGCCCGTTCCCGTCACGATGGTGCCGGTAACGATGACATAAGCGGCGACGACGACGATCGCCCGACCGAGCCAAAGCTGGGCAGTAGGTACAAGGGGGAGCACTAGTGCATCGACCGGTTGCGCCGAGCGCACCTGGAGAACGACCGCATTGGCGAGCAGAACCATCGAAACTAAGAAGTGCAAAATGACCGTAGAAGGCAACAGATCCGAACTCACCACGTACCTGCCGATAATGATCTGCGCGATGACTCCGATTACAAGGCCCCAGGACAGCAGATGCAGATCACGGCGAGGTGGCGTTAACTTCCGAGCCCCGGCCACGACCAAGATTACAGCAATGGCCGGCACAGCGGAAAACATCCGGTTGCCGAACTCCACAGCACTGTGCCACGACCCAGCCGGTACGAACTGATCGGTCTCACATGTGGGCCAGTCCGAGCAGCCGAGACCGGATCCGGTGAGGCGAACCGCTGATCCTGCTAGGACGATGGCCGCCAAACTCCACAACGCAAATGCAGCGCGCCATCGAAATCGGTCCATGCTCATACGTTGAGCGTAAGGGGGTAATCCGCGAGTTGAGAGTCCCCTCCGAACCTCGCGGCTGAAGCCGGGAGTGTGGGGCCTGAGGAGGCTGGCATATCGGCTCCGCTCGTTGGCCACAATACCCAGCACGATTAACAGCCAACCGCCATTTTGGAGGCGCGGCAAGTGAGCAAGCAGGCGTAGGATGAACCCGTGACTGCTACTGTCGCGGTCCCGCCGCGCACTCGTATTTTGGCGTTTATTGCGCTGACGAAACCTCGCATTATTGAGCTGTTGTTGGTCACGACCGTCCCAGCAATGATCGTTGCCGAACGCGGGTTGCCTTCACTTTGGCTGATGGCAATCACCGTTGTGGGTGGAACGCTCGCTGCTGGCGGCGCTCACGCGATCAACATGGTCATCGATCGCGACATCGATGCGCTTATGGATCGCACCAAAAACCGACCTTTGGTCACGGGAATTGTGCAACCCACCGAAGCGCTCGTGTTTGCCCTGACCGTTGAACTGGTCGCCTTTTTGATCCTATGGGGTTTCGTCAACCTGCTCAGTGCGGTCCTAGCGGTAACAGCGACAGCGTTTTACGTATTTGTGTATTCGTTGTGGCTCAAACGCCGCTCCTCGCAGAACATTGTGATTGGCGGCGCCGCAGGGGCGATGCCTGTGTTGGTGGGGTGGGCGGCAGTTACCAACGAGCTTGCTTGGTCACCTGTTGTGATGTTTGCGATTATTTTTGTGTGGACGCCGCCTCATTTTTGGGCGTTAGCCATCAAATATGCGGAGGACTATACGGCTGCCGATATACCGATGTTGCCCTCTGTCATGAGCGCCAAGCAGACAACATCTCGCATGGTGGCTTACACGGTTCTCCTTTGGGCTACATCGCTGCTTTTGGGTCCCGTGGCGGATCTAGGACTGATTTACACTATTAGTGCAGCAGTTTTAGGGGCCGTTTTCTTGTACTACGCCATGCGGGTGCACAAGGATCCAACAATGGCGAAAGCCATGGCCTTGTTCACATTTTCCATCACTTACGTGACGCTCTTGTTCGGGGCAATGGCAATCGATGCCCTTGTTGCGAACGGCGCCTAGGGAAATGTCGGCAAAGTTCCTGCTGTCGGTTACGGGCCTACCGCCGCGAACCTGTAGAGTTTCTATCCGATGGATGGCTGTAGTTCAGGTCGTCCCCACTGATCTTCCCAGCGAGCCTCATGACTGTTCTTGAAGCCCCTATTGAAACCCACCCTGAAGTTGTCTTAATGTCCGAGTCCGACATCGCAAGTACCCCATCCGCCGTTGGCAACGTCATAATGACGGGAGACCACACGGTGATCGGTCGCCTCTACGTAATAGCAGCGACGATTTTCGGTCTCTTCACCCTTGCTATTGGTTCATTGTTGGCCTTTGAGCAAGCCAATCTTGAGGGCGTTTCGATCTTTAGCGGGCAAGAGGTTTACGCCGCGATGTTCGGCCTGTTCCGCTTCTCACTGCTCTTCCTCGTGGTTGTCCCACTCATGATGGGAATTGCTACAGCGGTCGTTCCCCGCGAGGTTGAAGCTCCGTCAATTGCTTTTCCCCGCGCTGCCGCGGCGGCGCTTTGGACATTTGTTATTAGTGGCGGTATTTTCATCGGCGCAACGATCTACGACGGTGGCATTGTTGACGGCGCTGATGCCCAAGCCACCGAACTCTCAATCTTGGCACTCGGCGGAATCGTATTGGCACTGTGCCTAGCCAGCGTGTGCGTGCTCACCACAATTATTGCCCAACGGCGCGAAGGCATGGGACTGGGCGACATTCCAATATTTAGCTGGTCGATGCTCGTCGCCGGGACCATGTGGTTGGCGACTTTGGCAGTGCTCCTTGGCAACATTGCCTTGGTTTGGGTGGACCTTCGCGGACTCGGCACCCAGTTCTGGGAAGACGGCACCGGCGCTTTACGAATTCTTGGCTGGGTAACTGACCAGACCGCCATCTACGTGTTTGCCATCCCTGTTCTCGGAGTCTTTGCCTCAACTGCGCTTTCCGCTGCCGATAACGCCAAACCGAACATTGGCGTGAAGGCTGGAATAGCGGCCTTTGGTGTGTTGGCGTTTGGTGCTTATGCTCAGCCGGTCTTCAACCCGAACGTCACCACTCAACCGGTGTTCGTGGTTCAGTCAATGCTCATGATCTTGCCAATTTTGGTAGTGATGGGCGGCGTGGCCGTAGCAATTATGGGAACCCAGCCACGCGTCACCGTTAGCTTGGCGTTGGCTGGTGGAGCGGTCGCCATGTTGGGCGCTGGAATTCTCACAGGCGGCCTCCGGGTATTTGGTCATTTTGTTGGTGGCCTGCGCGAGCTTGACGATTGGAACTGGGTCGAAAATTTGGCTGAACCATTTGACGATCTCGCCGGGACAGCGATCCGTGGTGGTTTGTTCCGCTTCGTCGCCTTGGCAACACTGATTGCCGCCATTGCCGGGTTATATAACTGGGCCCCCACCATCTTGGGACGCTCTTTGGCTACACCACTTGGGTCACTAGCGGGCCTCGCCATTGTGGGCGGCACATTTGTGGCTGCTGTACCTGAGGTAATCAACGGATTTCTTGACGAGCCTGACATCTTGCCAACGGGCAATGTCCGCGACGGTGTCGAATTACTTAATCTCATTAGCGGTGTTGGTCTTGCACTAGTGGGTGTGGGCCTTCTCATACTGCTTCTCGATCTTGGTATGACTTCTCGCCGTGACGATGAGATCGAAACTACAGAAACCATGGAGGCGGTGGCATGAGCGCCGAAGCCGTAACCAAACGAGTTCCCGTGGCCGTAGCGCCCCGAGCTCGCACCGTTCAGGTCGGAACTGCGTTCGCTATCTCTGGTGTACTGCTTTATTTCGGGACGCTGTTTGGTATCTATCTCAATACCCGTTCGCAGTTCGTAAAGAGCGGCGTCGACTGGATCCCCGGCGACGTCGATATGCAGCTCACTGCACCGACGATTATTGCCTGGACGTTCGTCATCTCACTGCCGGTGGCTTACTGGGCCGTGTTCAGTATTCGTCAAGATGACCGGCGTCACGCGTATCTTGCGTTTGGTCTAATTCTGCTGCTTGGTCTGATGACCATCAACCAAGCGGCTTTCAATTTCGAGGCTATGGGGCTTATCGCCGACCGATCTCGGGCCGAGACGCTTATGTTCTTGATCGGCGGGTCGCACATTGTGCTGACCATCGTTGGTCTCTTGTTCTTTGGTTTCACGGCATTTCGTGCTTTGGCTGGTCAATACACCAGCAAATATCGAGATGCTGTTCAAGCTGCGGCGATGTTTTGGTATGTCATCGTGGTCTTGTACTTCATTATTTGGCTAATGATCTACGTTGCGAAGTAACAGCATGCTTACTACTGGATTCAAAATTTACATTAGTTTCGCCGTAGTCGGCTTGGTCGCGATGTCGTTGTACGGCGTGGCCAGTGGCGACCTAAATGGTGACAACTATCTCGGCATCCTCGACCCAGCTGCCATTATTGGTGTGTTGAGTCTTGGTTGGAAGGGCGGTGTGGGTGACCATGTTGGCTATGCCGTGCTCTTGTTCTTCACAGTCGCAGCTGGCTTCTTGGGCCTGACCTTGGTTGGCTACCGCGATGCCGACGCCGAGGCGGTTGCCCGTCTAACTGATTCTGGCGATATCCCCCCAGCCGCTGGCCCTACGGCCAACAACATTTGGCCACTCGTCGGCGCACTCAGCGTTGGTGTAACCATGTTCGGACTAGTCGTTGGGTCGGCCATATTTGTTGTCGGGCTCATCTCGTTAGCAGTCGTTGGACTCGAATGGATGATGAGTGCCTGGGCCGATCGTGCTACTGCCGATCCCGCCGTAAATGCTGAGCTTCGTACTCGCATCATGGCACCGTTCGAAATTCCGCTGCTGGCCGCTGGCGTTATTGCCGTCGTTGTGCTCAGCGCGTCGCGGATCATGTTGACGGTAAGCGCTGCCAATGCCGTATGGCTGGCAATGGCTCTAACCGTCGTCATCATGGCCGTCGCTATTGCCATTGCCATGGCCCCCGAGATGAAGAAATCAACCATCGTTTCGATTATTGCTGTCGGTGTCATCGCCATTGTGACGTTGGGCATTGTTTCTGCTGCCGTCGGTCCTCGTGAGTTCCACGAACACGAAGACGAAACCCACGAAGCTGCGGTCCTCAACTCATGAGTACTGTCAAGGAGTCTCCCATGAAGCGCCCCATGCGGCTTCGCCTACTTGTTGCCGTTGGTGGTCTTGGTCTTCTCGCTTCGGCGTGCGGCACAGAACGCCCGCTCAACACGCTTGACCCGGCCGGACCAAATGCCAAGATCATCGACGATCTTTTCAATCCAATCTTCTTTATCGCCGTCATTGTTTTCGTGCTCGTCCAGGGTGTGTTGATCGTAATTTGGCGCAAGTTCGGCGTTAAGGGTGCCGAGAGCTCCGCCGACGAACGCCCTGGTACCTACGCCGATGATGTATTCCCCGAACAGGTACACGGCAACTTCAAGCTCGAAATTGGCTGGACCATCGTTCCCGCCGTGTTCTTGGCCATTGTTTCGGTCCTTACATTGCTGGCACTGTTCGAACTTGAAGAGGTCGAAGCAGCCGACGATGACCTTCGCGTCACGGTGGTTGGCAACCAGTGGTGGTGGGAGTTCCAGTACCACCTCGACGGCAATGTTGAGACAGCTCCCGACTTCGTTACGGCGAATGAGATGGTAATTCCCGTCGACGTAGAAGTTCCGTTGTGGATCGAATCGCGCGACGTTATTCACTCGTTCTGGATTCCTCGCCTTAACGGAAAGAAGGACGCTGTTCCTGGTCGTTCGCATCCGTGGGTTATTGAGGCATCCGAACTTGGCCGGTTCGCGGGGCAATGCACCGAGTTCTGTGGCCTTTCCCATGCTTATATGCAGATGTATACCGAGGCCGTTACCCAGAGCGATTTCGATGCCTGGGTCGCACAACAATTGACGCCACAACCAGCCCTTACCGAAGGCGACGATAATGTCGTTGGTCAGGAACTGTTTGTTACCAACTGCTCACGCTGCCACATGATTGTCGGCGTAACCGACACCAACGGTGACGAAGAAGTCGATGGTTGGGATATCTACGACGGCGATAGCAAGTTCTTGGCGGAAGGCAATCTCACCGCTGGAGCTGCACCCAACCTCACCCACCTCATGAGTCGCGAAACCTTCGCCGGGTCATTCTTCGACCTCTACGACGAGTCGGGTGAGGTCAACCGTGACCAGCTCGAGGCTTGGGTCAGAAATGCTCCCGGAGAGAAGCCAGCTCGCAACGAAAACCTCCAGGGCATGCCCTCATTCGCAGGCCTCAGCCCTGAAGATCTCAACGCAATCGTCGACTACCTGGAGACGCTCCAGTGATTTGTAACTCATCCCCTCTGAACATCCGGAGCGATGCCTAATGGCCGCCGACGAAACCCTTGAAATCACCAGTGGGATCGACCCAACAGTCGAGCGCCCACTTGGTGTCCTGACCCGCCCATCGGGTAGCACCGGCTGGCGTAGCTGGTTGTTTAGCGTTGATCACAAGCGCATCGGTATCATGTACGGCGCTGCAGCGTTGTTCTTCCTGGTAGTTGGTGGTTGCGAAGCACTTCTTATCCGCTTGCAGTTAGCCCGACCTGGTGGGGCGGTTCTTACCGCTGATCAGTACAACCAGGTCTTTACCATGCATGGTGTAACGATGATTTTCCTGGTGGCTATGCCACTAGGCGCTGCCTTTGCGAACTACTTGGTGCCATTGCAAATTGGGGCCCGCGATGTGGCGTTCCCTCGCCTCAACGCATTTAGCTTCTGGTGTTTCTTGTTCGGCGCCTTGTTCATCAATAGTTCCTGGTTCCTTGGTGGCGCCGCCGATGGTGGTTGGTTTGCGTACGCACCAAACACCGGCGTCAATTTCTCTCCGTCGCACGGCCTCGACTTCTTTGCCATTGGTCTGCAGATCACCGGTATTGCCTCGTTGGTTTCGGCCATCAACCTCATTGTTACGGTGATCAACTTGCGGGCGCCAGGTATGACCTGGTTCAAGATGCCCGTATTCACTTGGATGCTGTTTGTGGTGCAGGTACTGCTCTTGTTTGCAATCCCGGTGTTCACCGTTGCACTCTTCTTGTTGATGTTCGACCGACTGTTCGACGCCAACTTCTTCAACGTCGAAGCTGGTGCCGACCCACTGTTGTGGGAACACCTCTTCTGGATATTTGGGCACCCCGAGGTTTATATTCTGATACTGCCCGCGTTCGGCGTGATCTCCGAGGTCATCCCAACCTTTAGCCGTAAGCCGATCTTCGGTTACCCGTTCATGGTCTTCTCGGGTATCGCAATTGGGTTTATGGGTTGGGGCGTATGGGCTCACCATATGTTTGCTTCCGGCATTGGTCCGATCTCTGTTGCCGCTTTCTCGGTATCGACCATGTTTATTGCTGTTCCCACTGGTGTGAAGATTCTTAATTGGGTCGCAACTATGTGGGGTGGCCGACTGCGTTTCACCACTCCCATGCTCTATGCCGTGGGTGTTGTGTCGATGTTCACTGTCGGCGGCTTGTCCGGTGTTACCCACGCATTGGCTCCAGCCGACACCCAGCAGACCGACACCTACTACATCGTCGCTCACTTCCACTATGTGGTATTCGGCGGCGTGATTATGGGTCTGTTCTCCGGATTCTACTTCTGGTGGCCGAAGGCCTTCGGCTACATGCTCAGCGAACGTCGAGGCAAGCAAGGTTTCTGGGTCATGTTGCTCGGATTCAACCTCACCTTTGGTCCCATGCATATTTTGGGTCTGCAGGGCATGAGCCGTCGTATCCAAACCTACTCGGCTGGTCAAGGCTTTGATCTCTGGAACATGGTTTCCACTATCGGCTCGTTCTTTATTGCCATCGCTGTTGCCATGTTCGTCATCAACATCTACCTGTCTCGCAAACAGTCAGTGCATCTGCCTCCCGTCGGACCCGATCCCTGGGATGCACGCAGCCTTGAGTGGATGACCGCTTCACCTACTCCCGAGCACAATTTCGATTACGTACCGATTATCGAAGACCTCGACGACTTTTGGCACCGCAAGTGGGGCGAAGACGAGGATGGAAACATTGTTCGTATCGCCACCGCTGAAGAAGTCGCCCAAGACGGATCTCGCACCGACGTGCACCTTCCCTCGCCTTCGTATTACCCAATCATGTTGTCCTTTGGTCTGCCGATCATTGGTTATGGATTGATCTTTAGCCTGTGGCTCTGTGTCCTTGGTGGCGCCATCGTTCTTGGAGCAATTTTCGGCTGGATCATGGAACCCGCCGATGATCCTGAAGCGGCGCACGACCACGACGATCACGGCGGCGACGATGCCACTGAAGCAGCGGCACTCGAAGAGGAGGTCAACGCCTAATGAGCACGACCGAAATCCCCGAACGGTTCAAGGGTCGCGTCGCCGAAGACGATCACCACTACAGCGCATCTGGCCTCTCCCACGAGAAGTTAGCCATGTGGGTATTCCTTGGCTCTGAATGCTTGCTCTTTGGTGGACTTATTTCCACCTACATGCTCTACAAGAACAAACTTCCTGCCGGCGAAATTGGCCCCAACGACCTCTTCGATATTCCCTTCACCTCGGTCAGTTCGTTTGTTTTGCTTATGAGTTCGCTCACCATGGTGCTCGCGGTTAGCGCTATCGCTCGCGGCGATGTGTTCCGTAACCGGGTGTGGTTGCTCACTACAGCCATGTTGGGCGCCGTATTTATTGGCGGACAGGTGTACGAGTTCACTACCTTCTATAACGAGGGCGCCGGATTCACCACCAACTTGTGGTCGTCGGCCTTCTTCACTCTCACTGGCTTTCACGGTGTGCACGTCACGATCGGCATCATCATGTTGATGTCGTTGTTCATTGGCTCATTTACGGGCCGTATTTCTCAAGAAAGCGCTGAGAAAGTCGAAATAATTGGCTTGTACTGGCATTTCGTCGACGTGGTTTGGATCGTCATCTTCACCGTCGTCTACCTGTTCCCGCAGTAAGTCTGGCAAAGGATCTCCAATGACTACCGCAACTGATCACGTCGAGACTCACGATGAGCACGACGATCACATGACCGACTGGAAATACGTTCAGATCGCCTTGCTTCTGGGTGTGCTTACGGGCATCGAGGTCTTTACCTACTTCGAATCAGTGCTCGACTGGGGCAAAGCACTTGTGCCGGTACTGCTGGTTCTGATGGTTACCAAGTTCTATGTGGTGGCCGCTTACTTCATGCATCTCAAGTTCGACTCCCGATTCTTTAGCCGTGCCTTTGCTGGCGGTCTTGTTCTGGCCATGGGTGTTTATGCCATCTTCTTTGCCGCATTTGGTGTGCACTTCTGGGAGATCTTCCAGGATTAACGTCCTGAGGTGCGCCAGCGCCACAGGTACGAGAGCGCACCCCCATAGGCTGTAGGAATGTTCGCCGCTGTAACCGATGTCTGGCGCTATCAGTTTCATCCTGAGGTCTGGTTCATGCTGGCCGGGGTCATTTCCCTGGGTTGGTATACGTCCCACGTCATTGGACCGAAGGT
>CAXMUI010000022.1:0-15701 GCA_964196475.1 uncultured Acidimicrobiia bacterium | reverse complement strand
GAAGCCCGAGTCGCCACCGGCCCCGCCCCCACTACCACTGCTACGCCCACGCCCGAACCAACCCTTGTTCCTGAGGTTGAAGTTCTGGCACCACTTTCGGTGCATGTGGCGATTGCTGCGGGGCCAGACCTGATTTGTCAACTGGGCGAGGTCGACGACATTAAGGGAGCGGCTTGTTCGACCGCTGGCGGCGATGGTGGGCGTCAGGTATTTGCCGATGCCGGTGGTGCGCCCATTACCCGCACTGTGGCCAGTCAAGGGGTATTCGAACAAATCAATCGTGTAGCCCCCAAAGGGCACATGCTTTACCAAAGTACCGACGGCCTCGTCATCGTCGACTTTGCCACTGGCGATGCGCATCTGGTCGCCGAAATTGGTGAAGCATTGGTGAACAATGCCGACGTGCTGTTTGGGCAATCTGATCAGCAATGGGCGGTTGATATGGATTCCGGTTTGGCCTCAGACATCGGGCCCTCTGCTGACGTGACGTTCGTTACAGGATCAGCGTTCACCATCAATATGCTGCCGCCCGGTGAGGTTTATGGGTCACCGGTCTCCGATGCATCGCTGACCGACGGCCTCGTGCGGGTGATGAACGGCGCACAGGTTGGTGACCGTGTCCCCATTGACCGCTCTACAACAAATCTCAAAGGGGTACCTGGACTTGGCGTTCTGGTAGTTGGACAAGAAGACACGCTGCTCCTTGATAGGACGGGTTTGCACGTACTGGTCGTCGGCGCCAGACCGATAGCTGCCTCGGTAGGCGCCACGCTATTTGAGCGGTGCGGCGACAACGGTTGTTTTTACGAGCTACTCAATCATGGAACGGGCGAGGCGACACCCCTCAACGTGAATGCGGACTTCTACGAGAGGTGGTTCTCGAACGCGGCGATCTCCGTATCTCCTGACGGTAGTTTGATCTACCGTTTTGCCGATGGGTCGGGCAGTTTGTATGAGCCCGAAACCGACAACTCGCAATGGATTACTCGTGACGCGGCACGACAAGCTGCCTGGATGCCAGACTCGTCGTTGATCGGTTGGATTGATCTGAGCGACACCCCCGAACTGCAGGTGGTAGGCACCGGTCAGCGGGTCTGGATTGCTCTGCGCTTCGATCAGGCTGGCCTCCCGGCACCAGTGTCCAGCCAAGTGATCTTCACTCAGGACTGACAACCACCCAGAAATGACGAAGTCGCTGCCCAAAACGACGAAACCCCGGTGGCTCCGAAGAGCGCACCGGGGCTTCGTGGGTTAGACGGATCTACAGGATCTGGCTAAGGAAAAGCTTGGTGCGATCGCTCTCTGGGGCGGTGAAGAAAGGCTCGGGTTGGTTGATTTCGACCACCGCACCGTCCTCCATGAAGACCACACGGTCGGCTACCTCGCGAGCGAAGCCCATCTCGTGGGTTACCACGATCATGGTCATACCTTCGCGGGCCAGCACCTTCATGACATCGAGTACTTCGGAAATCATTTCAGGGTCAAGGGCCGACGTGGGCTCATCGAACAACATGATCTTGGGTTCCATTGCCAAAGAGCGAGCAATGGCTACACGCTGTTGCTGGCCACCGGAAAGCTGACCGGGGAACTTCTCGGCCTGCTCGGGAATACCCACACGCTCTAGCAGCGCCATGGCCAGATCGATGGCTTCGGCCTTGGGCTTCTTGCGAACCCAGATCGGTGCCAAAGTGACATTTTCGAGCACGGTTAGGTGCGGGAACAAGTTGAAACTCTGGAAGACCATTCCAACTTCGGAACGGATCTTGTCGATGTTGCGCAGGTCGTTGGTGAGTTCAATGCCGTCGACGATGATGTCGCCTTCTTGGTGAACCTCAAGACGGTTGATACACCGAATTAGGGTTGACTTACCCGAGCCAGATGGCCCGAGTACGACCATTACCTCACGGTCTTTGACCACAAGGTCGATGCCATGCAGGGCCTGGAAATCACCAAACCACTTCTTTACGCCACGACAGGTAATGATGTCGTCGCGGGCGGCCATTTCGGGGGTTAGAGCTGTATCGGGCGCAATCATGAGGCTGCCTCCAGGTGGTGAGCGAGTGATGGGAAAGTTGAATGTGAGATTAGGGAAAGAGTCATGGTCAGCCTTAGTCGCCTACTCCGAGTTTGGTTTCTAGTCGTCGAGACGCTCGAGACATCGAGTACGAGAAGACCCAGTACACGAAGCAAACAAACAGCAGCGCCGGCCGTTTTTGGCCTTGGAACACTGACTGGGCTGGGATTGTCGAGTTACCAATACGCAACAGGTCGAACCCACCGACAATGGCGATGAGCGACGTTTCCTTGAACGTACCAATGGCCTGACCAACCAGGTTAGGAATGGTGACCCGCAAGGCCTGCGGCAACACGATAAGCAGCGTTCGTTGCACAGTAGTTAACCCCAAGGCATCGGAAGCCTCGTATTGCCCTTTTCGGATCGCCTGCAGTCCGCCACGAATATTCTCGGCCATATAGGCGCCCGAGAACAACGTATAGCCGACAAAGACTGATCCGAGTTCGGCGATCGACATGCCATTGGGCAAGAACAGGTTGATCATGATCGAGAAGAAGAACAACACGGTAATAAGCGGAATGCCTCGAATGAACTCGATGTAGACCGTGGCCATGACTCGGAACAGTGGCAGCTTCGACGTACGAGCCAAAGCCATCAAGATCCCTAGTGGGAATGAGGCGAGGAACACGTAGTAGGCAATCGCCAACGTGAGCACGAATCCACCCAGAAACGGTGGAGCAGCGATGTCGAGGGTGGACGGCGTGTTGATTCCGGTGATGAGCCAATGGGATATGGCTATAAAGCCAATCCAGCCATAGGCAAAGCGACGCCGGGCCGCTGGTTCACCAGAGAAGGTTGGTGCCATCAATACGGCAAAGGAAAGCATCAGGAAAGTGATGCGAGCTTTTTGCAGCATGGATTCCCAACCGAACAGATGCCCGCTGCCCAGCCCGGCGGTAAGCCAGTTGTAGGCCGCAAAGAGCAATAAGACGGCGCCAATAGCACGGGCTATCTCTCCCCGTCCGGGTTTGGCTAGGGCGTAGAGCAAAGCGCCGCCACCGAGACCGAAGGCCAATGCCATCGGAACATCGACACGGAACACGTAACCCATGTCGAACGCTGGATCGCGCAAGACATGGAAGATGAGGAACGATGGTCCGACGATCCACCAAACGATCATCACCATTCGGTAGTTGGCTTCGGGGATGAACTGGCGGAGCCAGCGACCAACGAAGTAGGCGCCGACGAGGAGCAGCATCATGTAGGTCCAGGGAACCTTGGTGCTGGTGGCCACGGTGCCACTCTCGTTGATGACTTCACCATCAGCGAACTCGTAACGGCCGAAAGGAACCAGCCACAGGAATCCCAGAACTGATCCAGTAAGGGCAAAGAGCATTGTGGTGAACTTGATCCAGATCTTATGGGGTTCGTGAACGAAGTTCAGTACACCCAGACCCAGTGCTATGAGCAGTGCAGCCAGAAGGAAGGTGCCCAACCGCAGGCCCGACGACATGCCGTCGACCTTTTGCAGTGGTGCAAATCCGAATCCGACGGTGCACATGAACCAAATCACCGCTAAGAATCCACCGCCAGCAGTGGTGCTGATGGCCATCTTGCGTAGTGAGAACTCGGGTTTGGCGTTCCATGCTCCCATGGTCAACATGGCTGCCACGATGATGACACCGAGACAGAACCAAACACGGATGAACTGTGCGGCTGGGTAGTTGTACGCGAACAGCAGCCGCATATTGGTCGTTACTGATGTCCAGTCAGATGCTTCGGCGAAGATCAAACTGAGCAACCAACGCACAATCGATAACATCAGCGCCGAGAAAAGGACCGTCTGTACCCCGTTGGACTTACTGGAGAATAGGTTCTCCTTTATCCAGCGTCGAGGTGGAACGATAGGAATCTCAGGCCGAGTGCTTGCTGCTGGCTCTTCGGCATCGTCAGTTACGAGTGTTTGTGTGTCGCTCATATCATCGCTCCACGATCGCTAGTTTGCGGTTAATTGTGTTGACCACGAAGGAAATAGTCAGCGAAAGAGTCAAGAAGAAGGCGATCCAAATTGCGAAGACTGCCAAAGTCTGGTTGTTCTTGTTGTAGACCGACTGGCCTACCTGCACCACATCGGACAATCCCACCGCTATAGCTAGCGAGGTGTTCTTGGTGATGTTGAGATACTGGTTGCCAAGCGGTGGCATCACAACCCGGAATGCTTGAGGCAAGATGACCTTGCGCAGCGCCTGGGAGCGGTTAAGCCCCATTGCGGCTGCAGCCTCTGACTGGCCCTTGGGCACTGCCAGGATTCCGCCACGCACGATTTCGGCAATGAACGACGCTGTGTAGAACACCAAGCCCAAGAACAAGGCCGTGAACCCCACCGTCATAGTGAGCCCTGTCTTGGCGTAGTTGGCGATGTTGCCGTCGGTAACCGTGGGCAACATGGCATCAAATGGGCGAGCGCCTCGTCCATCGCCGAACTTGTCACCGGCGACGCCGAAGAAGTCGCTGCCGGAATGGATAATCCAGCTGGACAACCCCGGCCAGGCCTTCCAGAAGAAGCCGACTGCGAGCAGTGCCAGTAAACCCGCAAAGATCATGCGGAACCAGTCGTCGTCGTCGAGCTTGGCCAGGCCAGCTGGGGTGCGGCGACTGTTGAGGAACCGACGGATGAATTCTACGGCGCCAACGATGGCGATAAGGCTGAGCGCTGTCTGCATCAGGCTGCGAGGGATATCGCCCCAGATATCGGAGAACTCGTCGAACACGGGTCCGAGGAACGACATGATGGGATTGATAATTGCGGCCACGACGGCGGCAACGATTGTGAGGACGAAAAGCTTGGTGCCAACCTTTTGGTCGCCACCCTCTCGATCCTGCTTGGCTTGCAACTTCCGTCTGGTGAACAAGAGGCCAGCGAAAAATACCACCATGAGTGCAGCCCACTGGTAGAACCCATCGGCCAAGAAGATTCGAGGGACGGAGATGCCCTTCTTCGTGACGAAGAATGATCCACCCAACTTTCCGGATTCGGGAGTGAGCTTGCCGAGTTGGGAGATGATGGCAAACCACAAGATGATCTGCACCAGTACGGGGATGTTGCGCAGTGTCTCAATAAAGATACCAGCGGCCTTGTTTGCTACCCAGTTGTTGGACAGACGGGCGAGACCAACCATGACTCCCATAATTGTGGAGGCAACAATGCCAAGCCCGGCGAGACGTAGGGTGTTGACCATGCCGACCCAGAGCGCTCGACCTGCCGTGTCGGGTTGGGTATCGATACCTTCGCCTGGCTGGAAATTGGCGGGACCTTCGATGAAGTTGAAGCTGGGCTCCAGGTTCTTATCTACCAGGTTCTGCCGGGCCTCTTTTGCTAAGAACCAGAACGCACCCACCACCAGGGCCAGCACGACGATTTGGACGGCCCACTTAAGAAACGTGACATTCCGCCAAAAAGGCGGTTTCTGTCCTGCACTGTGCGCTAATGAAGATTGAGCTGTATCGGTCACTCGGTCTATGCCCCCAGGCTTCGACGTTGGCGAATCGAAGAAACGTAGCGCAATCGCCGAACCCGTGCACATTGAAACGGTAAGAGTAGATAGATTTTGTCGAAAACGACAAAGGCTGGCCCTCCCGAGGGAGGGCCAGCCTTCGCAGGTTTTGCTAGCTAATAGCTAAATTTAGCGAGCCGGTGGTGGGTAAATGAGACCACCATCGGTCCAGCTAGCGTTGGCCGAGCCATCACGGGTCAGACCAAGGGGTACAAGGCTACGGGTGAAGATTTCGTCGTAGTTACCAACCTGGCTAATGACGTTGTAGAACGCATCGGCTGGGAGGCCCATGATCGTCTGCAATTCGCCTTCGCCACCAAGCAAACGAACCATTTCGAGGTTGTCGCTAGCGAGAGCTGCGTCTACGTCGGCCATGCCAATGCCATGTTCGTCAGCGATGAACGTGGCGTATACGGCCCAGTTGACTGCGTCGGACCAAGCAGAATCGTTCTGTGCGTACACAGGACCAAGTGGTTCCTTGGAGATAGGCGTGGCGGGGAAGATGACCCAGTCCTGATCGGCAGGCTCTTGTACAGCCTTACGACCTACAAGGCCCGAGCCATCAGTGGTGATGATGTCACATACGCCATCGATGTAAGCCTGTGTTACCTGGTCGAAGTCCTCAAACGTGTTCAAGGTGATATCGATGCCAAGCTGGGCGGCCTGCTCGGAGACGTTGGTCTCGGTGGTGGTACCAGCGTTAGTACAAACGACAGTACCGTCAATGTCAGCAACGCCGGAGGCACTGGTGAATCCATCAGAGGCACGGCCCATAAGCTGCTGACCATCGAAGTAGGTGGTGGGACCGAAGTCCATGCCTACTTCGGTGTCACGGCTCTGAGTCCAGGTGCTGTTACGCATGAGAACGTCAACGTCACCGGTCAAGACAGCGGTGAAGCGCTCGGCTGCGGTAAGAGCAACGAATTCAACGGCATCGGCATCGCCAAGAACGGCGGCTGCTACTACACGGCAGTAGTCAGCATCAAGGCCAGAGATGGTTCCATCAGGAGCAGTTTCGGAGAAACCAACCGACACGCCGGAAACACCACAGTTAAGGGTTCCACGAGCCTGAACAGCGGCAAGAATGCCACCGTCTTGGGTGAGTTCTACGTCGTCAGCTGGTTCGTCTGCTGGTGCGTCTGCTGGTTCGTCAGCTGGTGCATCGGCTGGCGCGTCAGCGGCACCGTCGTCGGATGATGAATCGCTACCACAGGCTGCAGCAAGCAGACCAAAGGTAACTAGTACGGCTAAAAGACTTAGCCATTTACGATTTAACATGAACCCCTCCAGAGGGTGTTGAAGAAAGTAGAGCCTGCCGCACGCGACAAACTACCTACCTGGTTAAGGCCACGACAGTAGTCGCTCTGCATGACAACAAGCAATTGTTCCGGTGTCGTTATGAAAACGGTTCCGTTGCAAGAACCCGAATTGGTTGACAGTCTGAGCGATCGGCGCGAATAGTGAAGTGAGTCACTTTTGGTGGTGTCCGCTTAGCTTCCACAGCTTTCTTGCAAACAACGGCCCCTTTGGTGGGTGCGATAAAGAAAGACACTTGGAAACGTTAGGGCACTCAATATTGTGACCAGTGAGCGAACTCACCCGGGAGTGTTGGGTTCGCTCACTGCGCGAATTACCGACATTGGGTCTAACGTGCCAGCGTGGCCAAACGACCAGCAGCACGTGTTGTTCTTCTCAATCGTGATCGCGAGGTGTTCTTAATTTCTGCCTCAGACCCGCTTGACCCCTACGCCCCCGAATGGTGGGAAATTCCCGGTGGCGGAGTTGACCGTCGCGAGGACCCGGCGGTTGCCGCTGAGCGCGAACTGTATGAAGAGACCGGGATAGCCGACGTCGAAATGGGGCCTTGTGTCTGGACGCAGCAAGTGCAATTCACTTTCGCCGGCTACTTCTTCGACAGCGATGAGAAGATTTATGTGGCGTGGTGCGACGGCGGCGAATGGAACCCACAAGGCCTCGAAGCATTAGAAAGGGACGCGTTTAGCGGAGCAAAGTGGTGGCCGGTAGAAGAAGTCGCCGGTAGCTCGGAAAAGTTTTTGCCGGAGCGTATGCCTGAGTTCTTGGTAGCCATCGCCGATGGCCATCTTCCCCCCGAACCTATCGACATCTCACCGCTCACCTAAATACGAAATACTTTCAGGTAGGTGCGTTGGGCGAGAACGGTGTGGTTGTCGGACTATTCGCCGCGGAGGCCTGCCCAGGCCAGTTCAGCCACAAGTTCGGCGAGTCGCTCGGCGGATAAGCCGTTGGTGCGTCGGATCCAGGCCCGACCAGCACCCTCGGCAATGCCAACCACACCATTGGCGAGAACTCGTCGTTCTTCGGCGTTGAGTCCGTCGATCTCGATGAGCCCTGTGACCATGTCAGCAATGGACTCCACGGCTCGGTTGGCTTCGTTGGCCATAGTTTCGTCAGTCCGCCGGGCCTCACCAAACAAAACTCGGGCACTGGCGCGGTGGTCATGCAGAAAGCCAAAGTAAGCGGCGAAACCGAGTTCGACTAGTTCGCGCCCGTCGGTGGCATCGGCAAGGGATGATTCCAAGGCCGTGCGCAACTTGGCACCAACGTGGCGCAAGACAGCGGTGAACAAATCTTCCTTAGAAGCGAAGTGTTGGTACAAGACTGGCTTGGTAACACCGGCAGCACTAGCGATGGTATTCATCGATGCGTTATGAAACCCGACGTCACCGAAGGTCTCCGTTGCGACATCAATTAGTTGCAGGCGACGATCGGCCGCAGGAAGGCGAGTACTCATATCGGGCGCGATGCTACCCGTGGGTAACCCAGGAATGCTCCTAGTGGAACGAACCGCCACCGTTTTCTTCGTGAACCGCGGCCTTCACGCCGTACGCCATGACGATTGCTGGTGCGAGCAATAAGGAGCCAATAACAAGGCAAGCGGTGATGGGGGTAACAATTGCCGGTCGGTACTCGCCGAAAAATCCAACAAAGAACAAGACGATAGCAATTGCGTACAACGAGTAACCAATGCGCTTGCCCATGACGCTCAGATCGTCGATGCGCTGACGCTTGGCGAGGATTTCAGCTTCGGTCATGGGTGCCATCCTTTCGCATCCAGTAGCTCGCCCAATTGTCGGCCGATGGTTGCATAAGAGAAGTGTGCCGCGGCTAGTGCTTGATTGCGGTCGAGGCGGTCAAGATTCGGCGAGGCTATGTCGGCACGAAAGGCCTCGAGTTCATGCGGGAAGAACCAGTCGAACCCCAAGCCGCGAAGTTCGGTGGCCACGGGGTAATCGCCAACGATCACCGGACGCCGATGAATAGAGGCTTCCACAGGCGGGTTGCCAAAGCCCTCCCAAAGAGAAGGAAACACGACAGCATCGGCTGCGGCGTAGATATCGGCGACATCGAGTGTGGAGCGGCGTTGGATGACCTTGCAATTAGCCGACGCAAGTAGCCAATCCAATTCCGGCCCGTACCCATCCTCGGCTTGACCAAGCAGCCAGTAGGTGCCCTGGAGTTGTTCGACGAGACGCAGGGCGACAGGAATATTCTTGCGGGCAATGGCCCGCACCGGGTGAGCGATCAACAGTTCGTCATTGGCTACGCCTAATCGGTTGCGCATCATGGCCCGATCTCCGACACGTTTCGTGGTGTCGAAGGCGTTGTAGATGGTGTGAGCGGCTATGCCCCGAGCCTCAAATTGTTCACGAGTGAAATCGTTGATCGTCACGTGGACCCATGCTGGATCGAGGATTGGCAACTCGGTCACGTGGCTGAATCGATCGCGTTGCCACGGTGGATCATGATGGTGCATGATTGCTGGCCGTCCCTGGAGTACTTCGGCAACGGCACGCGACGCAGCCAGGTTTAGAGGAATAGAGCAAAGATTCTCCACCACCACGAGGTCGGCATCTGCCAGTGCTTCAACCAAAGCTGTCATGTCGGGCGGTTCGCTTGGGAGTAATTCCAACCCGTTGACCTGACGGTCGACGGGTCCGTCGCCGGCGACACTCACGACATCGAATCCTAAGTTGGTGAAGATTTCGCCCCAACTGGCCGCCACAATAGAAACGCCGTCAGTTCCGCCGAGACGAAATGACACAATGGCACACGTGGGCATAAATCGAACTCCAAACTTCGGGCCAGACGAACTTCAGGCACAGGTACATGCCTTGCTCGAACAACATTGGACCACCGAAGCGTACGCGGCGCCGAACGCTGCGGTCTACCCATGGCAATGGTTATGGGATTCGTGCTTTCATAGTTTGATCTGGCAGGCGCTTGGTGAGACAGATCGGGCGGTGACCGAATTGCGGTCGGCACTGTCTACTCAGACGGCTTCGGGATTCGTGCCTCATATGAACTACCAACTCGAACCCCAGGCCTCCTTGGAATTTTGGGGTCGGACAGGTTCTTCTTCGATTACTCAGCCGCCCATGTATGGCCATGTTGTCGCTGAATTGCTCCGTGCTGGGATGGACGTGGATGACGATGCTATTGGCCGAGCACAACACGGGGTTCGGTTCCTTCTTGAGGTGCGACCTCGGCATGAGTCGGGGTTGATTGCGCTTTGTCACCCGTGGGAATCCGGCGCCGACGATTCTCCTCGGTGGGATGATCTTTGTCCTGGCGGTTGGACCGTGGATCGGTGGCGAGCTCACAAGGGTTACCTCGTCGAGTCGTTTCGTCGCGGGAATGAAGGTGAAGCGATAACCAATCCTGACTTTGCCGTTGCATCTGTGGGTTTTAACGCGTTGGTCGCGTGGAATGCCATCGAGCTTGGGGGAGCCGTCAACGACGACCCTTTAGTGGAAGCCGGACAGGCTCTGGCCTCCGCGATCGATGACCGATGGGACCCGGTCGCGGCAACGTGGGTTGATGCGGGGCCGACTGAATCAGGCAGCGGTCGTTGTCGGACGGGTGATGCGCTATTGCCGTTGCTTGTGAGCCGTCGCAAGGAGGCGATTAGTTCGGTGATTGACCAGCTGAAAGACCCCCAGCGATTTGGCGGGCCATTCGGTCCCCCCGGAGTCGATCGAACCGAAATAGGTTTCGATCCCGATGCCTATTGGCGCGGCCCGGTATGGCCCCAACTTTCCTATCTATTGATTCAAGGGGTAAGGAGAATAGAGGGTGAAGAGTTGCTCGCGAAAGCGATGGCCAAAGCAACCGTTGATGGGGCAATGGCGAGCGGCCTGGCCGAGTACTGGAATCCCGACACCGGCGAAGGGAGAGGTGCCATTCCCCAATCGTGGACTGGTCTCGCCCTTCTTCTTCATCAATTTTTTTGACGCGCGGTCCGTATCCGGAGCGTTGCGTTATAAATTTGCCAAGAAAACGTGAGCGGTGATGTAAGACTGTCCGGATGCCCTCGTCTGTTCGCATGGTTCAACTCTCCGACACGCACTTCATCGAGTCAGGTGCCACGCCGCAATACGGTCATGCGTATGACACCGACGCGTCGTTTGCCGCGGTATTGGTTGATCTCGGTGACCACGACCATCTCGACCTAGTTGTTGTTACCGGCGACGTGGCCGATCACGGCCGAGCTGAGCAATACCGCAAGGCCGGTGCGGCATTTTCGCAGTTTCAGGTACCGGTCAATGTGTGCCCAGGCAACCATGACCTCGACATGGCGTTTCGGGCTGGCATCGGTCGCTCTGGAGTGCACACAACTCGCGTTATCGAGGTCAACAACTGGGCCTTCTTGTTTGTCGACTCTTGCGCCGGGATCATGGTGAACGACGAGTCAGGCTTGCTGGTTGATCCGCCGGATAACGCCCGACTCCACAATGACGGTGCGTTGGCGTCGAGCGAGGCGGCCTGGATTCGGTCTATGTGCTCGACCACTACCGCTGAGCATGTGTTCATCTGGTTGCATCATCCCCCTGCGGTTCCTCTTGAACTGAACGGCGATGGCACGCCCGACTACGACGCCGATTGGCGTGCTCTCGTTCCAAACTTGTCCAAGGTGCGTGGTCTCGGAGGCGGCCATACCCATGTGCCGGCCGAGTACGAATTCGAGGGCCTACCCGTCTGGGTGGCTCCGTCCCTTAAGAGCTACTTCGACCGCAGCACGAAGACGTGGGTTGCCCCGGGCTACCGCACCTTCGCGTTTGGCGTCGATGGGTCGATCCGAAGCGATGTCCATTTTGTGCTCACGGACGAGGCGCAGTAGTAACTCTGGGACGTCGTTAGCCCTTAGATGCCGGTGTCGGACATTGAACCGATGAGGCCGCCGCCCGCTACTGAGTACACAAAGCAAGTGATCGTGCGGTAGTTCCCGACGTCCCAAGTCTCGCGACTCGGGTGCACTATTCCGATTTCTAATTCGGACAATTCATATATCTGCCCGACCCAGCCCTCGAACTCGCGGTAACACCGTTCTTCGGTCCACCGAACGAGGTCGTCGGTTCCGGGGAAGGGTTGATCGGCTCCAGCTGGGTAGTTGCTTTGGTAGTAAACCTCGCTTTCGTGCGGTTCGCGACAGGCAACAACGGTGGTGGTGGGTTGGGCATCTTGTTCGACACTTTGGATGCCGTAGGTGTTAAAGCAGTACTGCACTTCGAGGTCGTAGCGGTTTATCAGCGCCCCCTGTTGTTCATCAGGTAGGTCCACGATCTCGTTGGGGTCGGCATCGGGGTCAACGATTGGTGTTGGTGTGGCTTGGATGATGCCCGGCTGAAGTTCGTTGCTGGCAATCGGAGCCTCAACCGGTGCGGTTGAGGAACACGCCACGGCCAAGCCCAGAACTGTCAGCATTGTAATCAGCAACCTTCTACGCAGCATGGGTGCCTTTAGTACGACGGCAGAGCTTGATCGATGTGGACGAATGACATCCAAAGTAGGGCCAAGAAAGGTACCAGGAAGAGGGCATGCGTGGTCAAGAGTTTCCAGCGTCGACCCACGAAGCCGGCCGTGAACCACAGCACAAGGGCGGCGATCATCCAGGACACCGCCGGTGGGATGGCATCACGGTCGCCGTTTAGCCCGTTTCCAAACGAATCGGCGATCGGAGCCGCAGCAATTTCGCCCTCGGTGAGGCCGTCGATAGCAACCGCCTCGGGTGCGGGTTCGCTGGCCTCCGGCACCACAACTCCATCGTCAGCGGCAACCTGCGCCTCGGCTGGTGTGCCGTCGTCGTCGATCGAAGGGTCGGTGGCTGCAGAAGTAGGTGCATCCTCATCGGCTCCGAGTCCGCCCGATGTGCTGGCCAGGCCAGGGTCGTGAGGAGGAGTGATTGCTGGTTCACCGACTAACTCGGCCACTACCACGATGCGCTGGCGCGAGCTGTATTTGGGATGACATGCGGTAAGCGTGAGACGGTTATCGCCGAAATCATCGAGCACTTGTGTGGCACTGGGGCGGACGATGAAGTGGCCTACGGTTTCACCATCGGCTGAGGCCTGCGGCATGACGCGGTACGTGAATTCGCCCTGCAGTGTGGTGACGGTAATTTCGTCGCCGGGTTGGAGTTCGTCTATGCGGTTGAATGGGGCGCCATAGGTAGTTCGGTGCCCGGCGATGGCGGCATTGCCAGCCTGCCCCGGTAGTGGGGTTGACCCGTAGTGTCCAGGACCCTTGCGCAGATCGGGGACTTCGACACCCTCGACGAAAAGTTCGTCGATCCCGATGGTGGGCAAGGCAATGCGCCCCAGAACCTCACCGTTGGGTGGGTAAAGGAGAGCCAAGCGATCGCGGTTACTCCAATAGGTGTAGGCCGCTGCTTCGGCAGCATTTGCGGCGTCAGCGACGTTTTCCGGACCGGGCGCTGGTTGTTCGACCGTGGACGGATCGGTGTCCAGTTGTTCCGACGTCGTGGCCGCTTCGTCGGGGGCTTCCTCAGCAACGATCACCGCGTCGAACAAGGGGGCTTCCGCAAGAAGGGCTGCAAAATCTTCGGCCAAGTCATCTTGGGCCGCGGCATGTTGGAGGCCGGTGCCCCATAACTGGTACGCGACAAAGAGCAGAGTAATAATGCCGGAGCCAATAAGGAAACGGCCAATGGAGCCGAGGACACGTGCGGTGCGCATGGTCAGCCAGCGTATCTTGCGGGTTCAACGGACTGGGGGCAGGGCAATGCGCCGCTCAATCTATGGGTAAGCAATACTCCAGATACGCTTGCCTCTGTGCCCGAATCGCCCCACGACCCGGTTATCGCTTTGCGGCATGCGGTGGTTCTGTTGGGCCGGTTCCCAGCGCTCGCTGGTGCCGATCTGACCGTCAACCGGGGCGAGGTTGTGCTCATCTCCGGGCCAAACGGTGCCGGGAAAACTACTCTGTTGCGCCTTTGTGCCGGATTGTCCCGTCTCGACGATGGCACGGCGCATATTCTCGGACATGACGTGATGACCGATCGGCGTGCCGTCCGTCGCGATGTCGGCTACCTCGGCCACGCATCCGGGTTGTATGACGATCTCACTGTGGCAGACAATGTTGTGTTCTGGGCTCAAGCGGCCGGTGCCAGCAAGACTGATGCCACGGCCGCGATGCACCGACTCCAACTCGACGGACGACTCAGCGATGTGCCGGTAGCGCTCCTTTCGGCTGGCCAACGACGGCGTACTGGCCTGGCGATTTTGCTTGCTCAGCGACCGAGACTATGGCTACTCGATGAGCCTCATGCCGCACTCGACATGGCGGCTCGCGACACGCTCGATCAAATCATCCGCCAAGCTGCCGCCGGCGGGGCAGCCGTGATGATTGCTTCGCATGATCACGAGCGAACTGGAGCACTGGCCCATCGCGCACTTACGCTGGCTGGTGGCCATTTTGTGAACGCTGATCGGGTGGTGGCCAATGGGTAGTAGTTTGTTGTCCGAGTCGCTGCTCGTGTTCCGTAAGGACCTCCAGATTGAACGTCGGTCCCGTGTGGCTATGGCCCAGGTGGCACCGTTTGCCTTTCTCGTTCTCATCATCTTTGCGTTTTCCCTAGATGGCGATCTCGCCACTCTCAAACGCCTTACCTCGGGGTTGTATTGGATTGCGGTGTTGTTCTCGGCGTTGCTGATTATCCAACGAGCGTTCACGCTTGAATCGCAAGATGGCGTTCGCGATGCTCTCCGGCTTTCGGGCCTGCACCCCAATGCCATTTTTCTTGGCAAGACGGCCGCAATATTTCTGCAGATCGTAATTGTCGAGATCCTGCTTGGCCTGGGAGTAGTGGTGTTCTATTCGGCCGAGCTAACGGGCTGGGGTTTGCTGCTAGCAACTGCGGCGGTCGCGCCCGTTGGAATCGCTGCAGCTGGCACCCTGTATGGCGTGCTTACCGCCGGACTGCGTGTCAAGGAAACCCTTTTGCCCATCTTGTTGTTGCCTGCGTTAGCCCCGTTGCTTATCGCTGCCACCCGAACATCAGGTTCCGCATTGGGCGATGTAGCAGTTGACGGCTGGTCCTGGTTCAATTTCTTAGCAATCTTCGCCCTTCTTTACGTAGGCCTCGGATTGATAGCATTTACCCCACTTTTGGAGGAGTCGTGACCCACACGACCAGTTCAAAGGGCACACGCGTGCTCGGATTTCTTTCACTCATCGGTATTGGCTGGGTCGTAGCGCTCGGACTTTTCATCAGTCCAGACGACTTTGTACAGGGTGATTTAGTGCGCATCATGTATGTGCATGTACCGATGGCATGGTTGATGTACCTGTCATTTGGCATCACCGCTGCTGGCTCGGCGATGTATCTGTGGAAGCGTTCGCAGTGGTGGGACTTGGTGGCCGCGTCCTCCGCTGAGATTGGCGTGTTGTTGTGTGGACTGGCGTTGGTTACCGGAAGTATCTGGGGCCGCCCAACGTGGGGAAGTTATTGGGAGTGGGGCGACGCTCGTCTGGTTTCCACACTGGTGCTGTTTTTGATCTTTGTGGGGTATCTGGCAGTGCGGCAAATACCAGCCGAAACACATCTTCGTTCCCGGCGCTCGGCCATCGTCGGCCTAATCGGCGCGGTGAATATTCCGCTCGTGCATTTCTCGGTTGAATGGTGGCGCACATTGCATCAAAACGCCACCATCTTGACACCCGACTTCGACCCCAAACTCGACGATTTGATGCTCTTTACGTTGTTCTTGGCCATGGTCGTAGGAACTCTGCTGTATTCATGGATGTTGCTTCATCGGTTCCGGATGGCCTGGCTCGAAGAACAGGTGCTCGAA
>CAXMUI010000021.1:0-11838 GCA_964196475.1 uncultured Acidimicrobiia bacterium | reverse complement strand
GCCAATAATGGCGATCGTCTTGCTCGCGCCAATGCGGCTGGCTCCGGCAGCCAACATGGCCTGAGCGTCATCCAGAGTCCGAATCCCGCCGGATGCTTTGACACCGATGTCGGGACCAACGGCCGCTCTCATGGCAGCGATGGCTTCGACAGTTGCGCCGCCTGAGGCGTGGTACCCGGTGGAGGTCTTGACATAGTCAGCACCGGCTTCGACGCTGATTCGGCAGGCCTGAGTGATGTTGTCGAGCGAGCCAAGGGCGGCGGATTCGATTATGACCTTAACGATGTGTTCTCCGGCGGCTTTCTTGACGGCCGCGACATCGGCCGCGACGCCGGCGAAATCACCGTCGAAGAATTGACCGAGGTGTAAGACCATGTCGAACTCCGTCGCACCATTTTCTCGGGCTTCGGCCGTTTCGGCCGTTTTGGATGCTGTGGTGGTGGCGCCGGAAGGGAACCCGATCACCGTGCAGATGGTGAGGTCGGTGCCTGCCGCAATGGCGGCAGCGGCTTGTACCCGTGAAGAGTTGAGGCAGACCGAGGCGCATTGGTAGCGGAAAGCGAGATTTACCGCTTGGGTGATGGCGGAAATGTCGGCGCTGGGATCAAGCAAAGTGTGATCAATGACGGCAGCAAGTTTGGCGTCGTGGGTCATGAGGGTTGCTCCTGTTGGCGAAATTGTGAATCGATGGCAGCGAGTAGTTCGCTTGGTGTAGCACCTAGCTGCTGGGAAAGTCGGACGGCTTCAGCGGCAGCATGGGTTAGTTTTTCGCGCCGTTCGTCAGCGGTGTAGCCCCCCGGCGGGTTGTCGGCCACGAATGAGCCGCTGCTGCCCCGGCCGTTGATAATGCCGGCGTACTCGAGTTCGCGGTACGCACGCGCCACAGTTCCGTTGGAGAGTTCGAGTTGATTGGCGAGTTGACGAATAGTGGGGAGGCGCTGGCCGGGGCGGAGTGCACCGGCAGAAACTTGGAGGGCAATTTGGGCGCGCAGTTGTTCGAACGGCGGGATCCTTGTGCCGCTGTCCAACAAGATCATCATGGTCTATTTGTAGCATTGTTCTGGTACATAGACACCGCTGTTTTATGAGCGTTCTACCGGCTGAGAAGAGAAATTGGTCAGGTCGCGAGATCTTTGCGAAAGACTTGTGCAAGATTCCTAGATCGTTGTTGCCTTTGGAACAACACTGTGGTTGGCTTTGTATTGACACGAACAACCGTGCAAGTTGCACGGGGTCGAGAGGACACCTCCAATGAAGTTGGTAACCGCAGTTGTAAAGCCCCATCAGGTCGAAGCCGTCAAAGAAGCCCTCGGTGGCCTCGGTGTGCAAGGCATGACAGTTACCGAAGCGCAGGGTTTTGGTCGCCAGGGTGGTCACAGCGAAACCTACCGCGGTACCGAGTACAAGGTGTCCTTCACCCCAAAGTCGCGCATCGACATCGTTATCGACGACGACCAGGCCGACAACGCGGTAGACGCGATTGCCAACGCCGCACGTACCGGCAAGATTGGCGATGGCAAGATTTGGGTTTCCACGGTTGAAAGCCTCGTGCGAATTCGCACCGGCGAGCAAGGCCAAGACGCGCTCTAGTTCACCCGCTGATGCCCAATGCCGAACTACCGGTCGGCATTTGGGAAAGGGGAGGGCCAGGCTAAGGTAGGCGCATGGCCGAATTGAGCATCTTTCACAACCCTGGTTGAAGCACTTCCACTTACGCCGCAGCGGTCGCTGAGGATCTGGGAGTTGCTTTCAACGACATTCGTTACACCAGCAAGGATGGTCGCCCTGATCGCGGTGGTCTAGAACACCTGGTATCCCTGCTTGAAGATCCGGTCGAAGATCTTGTCCGAAACGATTCGTTTTTCAAGAAGCTCGAACTTGATCACGATGCTCTTGTCGGCGATACCGACGCGGTAATCGAGCTGCTGTTAGCTCACCCCCGACTATTGCAGCGTCCTGTTTTGATGAGCGCCGATTCTGCGATCATTGGCCGACCCCGTGACCGGGTGCCCGCCTTTATAGAGGCTTTGACTTAAAAGTCTCGGTGAGTTCGTGTGAATTTTGTTCGCACCGTGTCATCTCGCTAGCTGTTGAACGTCCGCTTCAGCAGGTGGGCGACGCAGTGGTCGCAATTACCGGTGGGTCTTTTTGCGCTGGTCGCGCCAGTCGAGTGGTTCTTCTTCGCGCCATGGTCCCGGTGAGGCTTCGGTTTCTTTGAGAGGACGCATGATGAGGTCGATTGCGTTCCAGATTGTTTGCGAGAATCGGTAAAAGAAAACAGGGAACGTTACAGCAACAATTATGCACGGCACTAAGATGTTGCTCAGCGTGCGGTTGTCCCAGTTGATAACGAATGACGTGACGATGGTGGCCAGCAACACACCAAACGAGATGATGGTGTTGATGGCGATCGCTCCGATCATGTGACCTTCGATGCGCTCGAAGTGCAGTTTGCATGTGGGGCATTCGTCTTTGATCTCGAAGAAGTTCTTAAAGACGCCGCGGCCGCCGCACAGCGCGCATACACCCCGAACACCGCGGCCTAGAACGGTAAGGGTTCCTGCGGTGTGACGATATTCGTTGGGGGTTTGGGAGCTGTTGCTCATGGGCGCATCCTACCTGGATTATTGTACGTACAAACAATGTCGTGCGGGGAGAGGTCACGTTTGGGTTCGCATCAGGCAAGATAGACAGATAATGAAAATTGCCTGGAGTCTGCGCTCCATCTTTGCGGTGTGTCTGGCTCTGAGCCTTGTTGCCGCCGCGTGTAGCAAGGAGACGGTGGATCCGGGCGATCCTGTAGCATTTTGTGATCTGCTTCGCCAAGGGATCGGCTTGGGTAAATCCACTGCGGGACTCGTTGATCTTGAGGCCGTGGCCCCACCAGAAATTCGAACCCAGGTCCGCGAGCTCGCTAACTCGGCTCGCTCGCTTGACGACATCCCCGATACCGAACTCGAAGTATTATTCTCCGCTGCATTTGATCCCGAAGCTATCGAAGCGCGTGCTGCCCTAACACAGTACGCGGTCGACCAATGCGGATCCGAAATCGATACGGATGGCACGACCGAAGCCAGCAACTTCGAAAACGAGATCGCGGCCCGCAACGACGTACAGACTTATCTCAGTGACAACTTTGGCAACAGTCCATGGGTGGATGGCATCGCTGTTGAGGCGATCTTTGCCTTTGGCGTGTTGGACAGCGTCGAGGCGCAATTTAAACGAGCACCCAAAGACACCGACGAATCCCTCGAAGCGTGTAACGCTCTTTCGGTATACCTCTACGCATTACAATCAGGCAGCGGGAGTGTCAGCGTCAAGCATGGCGATGAGGTGCTGGCCAGCCGCACTGACCCCGATGGTCTCTGCATACAGCCGTAGACGAGGGTTAGTTTGGGCTTGGGCTTGGGGCCCTGGGCTAGGGTGACCGACATGCGAGTAGTGGTAAACATGGACTTCTGCGAGTCCAACGGGATGTGCGAAGATCAAGCTCCGGACGTCTTCGAGATTCGTGACGACGACCTTCTGTACATTCTGAATGAAAATCCTGGCGACGAGCTACGCGCCGAGGTTGAATCCGCCGTGTACCTCTGCCCGAAGCAGGCAATTCAACTCGTCGAAACCGATTAGACGGGGCGCTACCATTTGACTGTGTAGCAACGGTCACTGACCGTTCCCGGCGACCACAATCCCCATACTCCTAAGGCTGCTCGGTGCGTTTGTTCGAGCCACTTACTACAACTCGGGTCCGTTATGCGGTAGCTCACCTGGCGGATTCCGCCTTCGTGAACAACGTAACCGGCCCACACCCCGGGATAGTCCTTTGGTGAGCCAACCTCGGCGAGCGAAAGTCCGTGGCGGGTGGATCGCCGGTTTCGATGCGTGTGCCCCGACGAAATACAGCATGGTGTACCGGTAGCAGCTAGATCAGATAGCAGCCGGTTTGCTTGGGGCCCGGGTATGCCAGTGGGGAGAAAAGTTGGGAATCTATGACGTTGCAGGTTGTGGTGCAACAGAACAATGCATGGCCCGCTTGCATCAGCCACAGCAGCAATAATTTCGTCGTGGCTTCGCGTAAGTCGGCCATTTCGGCGGCCAGCCACCGTGGTGTTCGTCAGCACAACTCGAATTCCTGGCAGGTCAAGGGTGCGCACATTCGGGGCGACGTCATGACCCAGAGCCGCAGCAGCAGCGATGGGATCGATTCGATCGGACGGGCCAACCTCGTGATTGCCAAGCATCATGGCGGTGGGGATCGCGACACTGTCAAGGATCTGTTGCGCCGATGACCACTGCTCGAGGGTGCCGCGGTGTACGAGGTCGCCCTTGATAATGAGCTGTTGGGCGCCCCAAGCGATGAACGCATCAATGGCGGCATGGGCACAACGCACCGAAGGCTCATCGGTTTGATGAGCGGGTTCTCGGATGGTTGAAAGATAGCCAAAATTCGTTTCACCCAGATGGATATCGTTGAGGGTGGCAAATCGGAATAACTCGTCGCCGTCGGGGTGTTCCGGGGTGCTGAATTGATGGATGTAGGAGGTGGACCGGTCACCGCGAACAGAAAGCTCGTAAGACGATCCGGCAGTTAGGCCATCGAGAATCATGCCACCAGGGCGATCATGGGTCGGAACCGTGACTTTGTGGTCGGCAACCTGGATGGTCAACTCCGCGTCGGGGACTGATTGCCATGTGACCTGAATGCGATCAGGCTCTATGGCAAACAATTCGACAACTGGGCGACGTAACACCATGACCGAGGGCTAGCCCTCGAAGAACGGGACCGACGCCACAAACGGGGCAACCTCCGCATTAATACGTTCGCGAAGGCCAACATTGATGCGTTGGCGTTCGAGAATCTGTTCCAGGGTTTTCTCACCCTGCTCGACGGGGTGATTGGCAAGGAAACCGGCCACACGGTCCACCATGGGCGAGGTGGAAAGTGCCTTGGAGCCATCAAGCATGCGCACAATGCTGTTGGAAGGGAAGATATCGACAATCGTTTGCCAGTTCGCCTCGACAAATTCCCAGGCCATTGTTCCGTGCGTTCGATTGCTCAGAGCGCGTCCAAGAAGGTAAGGCGCATCTTGTGTGCGAATGGTGCCGTCGATGGTCATCTTCAGGAGACGAGCAAACTGGTCCGGTCCGGGAACGCTGGCCAGAGCGAACGAGTAGCGTCGTTCGTCTTGCGGGGTTGCTGCGTTTTGGAAGCGAGCAACAAGATCCTCGAAATCGGCGGCCGAAGCGACGCTAGCTACGACGCGGGTCGCTGCTGCTCGCAGGCTAGGGTCGGCTTCATCGTTGGCGAGTAACTCGCGGGCTCGACCCACCGTCGCGGGGTCGCCGCCGACGGTTCCGTTGAGGTCGAATAACACCGACCGTCGTTCACTCGTCCGATCAGACTCGCCAGAGACCGGTTCGTCGCCGGTGGTGGCCAGAACAGGTCGCACGAAGGTGCGTACCCATCGTTGGAGATCGGTGAGGTGTTCGTCTGCTAACAGGTGTTCGATCGAACCAAGCGCTCCGGCGATGCGCGTAACAACCGATACATCTTCGTCGCCGATGAATTGCTCGGCGAGCGCCATGAACGTGGCTGGTGAGGTCGTGCCGGACACCACGGAGGCCCACGCGTCGTCGATGATGCCGTACCGTTCAATCGGCTTGATCGCGTCAGAAGGCTGGGTCATAAGGGCTGCGCTGCTCGCCTCGTCATAACTCACGCGATAGAAGCCGCTGGCTTCGGCATTGACCAGTACCGCGTCGTGTTCACCAACATCGAGGTCGGTTGTGTTGTTACTGAGGAGTACCCGCAGCGTTGACGATGCGCCGTCGCGGAAAGTCTTGAGCACAATCGGGACGCCCCATGTTTCGCCTGACTGCACTCCGTCGTACCGGAAGCGTTCTTGGGAGAGTCGAATAGTGGTGTTGTCGACCGTGCTCACCGACACGATTGGGTAGCCGCCTTGATAGATCCACGAGTCCATGACCGACCGGACTGGCTGACCCGATGTCTCTTCGAGTGCATCCCATAGGTCGGTGGTCTCGGTGGCTCCGTAGGAGTGCTTGGTGAGGTAATGGCGGACGCCATCTCGAAATGTCGTCTCCCCTAAGAACTGTTCGAGCATGCGTACGACCGCGGCCCCTTTTTCGGAGGTGAGGATGTCTTACATGCCTTCGGCATCAGCCGGCGAGATCACCGGAAACTCGATGGGGCGAGTGGATTCGAGCGAATCAGTGTCGAATGCTGCGGTTCGGCTGAGTCCGAAATCGACCCAGCGTTCCCAATCAGGACGCCAGGCGTTGGTGGCGTGCATTTCCATAAAGGTGGCAAATGCTTCCTTAAGCCAGATTCCTTCCCACCATTTCATGGTGACCAGGTCGCCGAACCACATGTGGGCTAACTCGTGGGCAATGACGTCGGCTGACCGTTGCTGTTCGGGCTGTGTCGACGCCTCTGGGTCGAGCACCAACAGGATTTCGCGGAACGTGACCGCTCCCAGGTTCTCCATGGCACCGAAAGCAAAGTCGGGGATGGCCAGGAGGTCCAACTTGTCGCCCGGGTAGGGGATGGCAAAATACTCCTCGAAATGGGCCAAAGAGAATGTGGCGGCCTCCATGGCGAAGTCGACCAGGTGGCCTTTGCCTATGGGATGCACGATGCGAACCGGCGTGCCGTTGACGTCGACGGGATCGGTGGCCTCGAACGGACCAACGATGAACGCCAAGAGGTAGGTCGACATCAACATGGTGGGTGCATACCGAACGGCAACCCTGCCGTTGCCCATTGGCGTCGAGTCGACCTGGGCTGCACACGAGACGGCCATCAAATTGTCGGGTACGACTAAGGTGACTTCGAAAACCGCTTTGAGGTCGGGTTCGTCCCAGCAGGGAAACGCTCGTCGGGCATTGGTTGATTCGAATTGGGTGGTGGCGATGACGTGATTGACACCATCGTTGTCGGTGAATGTGCTGCGGTAAAAGCCTCGTAACTTGTCATTCAGGACTCCAGCAAACGTGGTGGTGAGGATGTATGCGCCGGGATTAACAACCTGGGATGCGGTAAGTGTGGCTCGTTCCAGGTCATCGTCGAGTGAAACCGAAAAGTCGGTTCGTCCGTCGGAATCGGACAGGAATGCTTCGGTGATGTCGAGTTCTATGGCGTTGAGCACGATGGTGCGAGTGGCGGCCGTAACTTCGATGGATACCTCACATGTTCCCGAAAACGTGGCTTCGTCAAGGTCGGGTTTAAGCGTCAGGTTGTAGTGCGATGGCACCACGTTGCGAGGGAGGCGATAGGGGTTGGCGTCGGTTGGCGATGAGGCAGAGGAAGGATCGGTCACATCTCAAATCGTACTGTGCGGGCCGAGCGCTGTAGGGTCCAAGCGGTAATCCGCCAAAGGATTCGTGAAGCAGGAGTGAGAAGTGACCAAGTACGACGTCGTAGGCATTGGGAACGCAATTGTCGATGTCATCAGTCGAGAGGGCGACGAATTCATCGAAACACAAGGACTGACGAAAAATTCGATGCACCTTGTCGACGCAGAAACCGCGGCGCAACTGTACAACGCCATGGCCTCGGGCTCGGAGACTTCGGGCGGTTCGGTGGCCAACACGTTGGCTGGCCTTGCTTCCTTTGGCGCCAACGCGGCCTTCATTGGCAAGGTGCACGATGATCAGTTAGGCGAGGTGTTTTCCCACGACATTCGCGCCTTAGGCGTCGATTTCGATGTGGCTCCGTCTACCGAGGGACTGCCAACCGGCCGATGTTTGGTGGCCGTTACTCCTGACGCCGCTCGGACCATGAACACGTTCCTTGGTGCCGCATCGATTCTTGATCCCGATGACATTGACCTGGACCTCGCTGGCGATACGAAGGTGCTCTACTGCGAGGGCTACATCTGGGATATCGATATTTCGAAACAGGCCATTCGGAAAGCTATTTCCGCCACGAAGGCAAGTGGGAACAAGATTTCGTTTACGACCTCTGACAGTTTCTGCGTGACCCGTCATCATGGCGAATGGCTCGATCTAGTCGATGGCACAATTGACATATTGTTTGCCAACGAGGATGAGATTTGCACGCTTTTCGACACCGACGACTTTTGGGAGGCTGTGGCGCAGATTAAGGGCAAAGTAGAGATAGCCGCGATTACCCGTAGCAAAAAGGGTTCGGTAATTGTTACCGGCACCGAGACCATCGAAATAGCCGCCGAGCCTATTGACAAACTCGTCGACACGACAGGGGCGGGCGATCAGTACGCGGCTGGCTTTCTCTACGGCTACACACAAAATCTCGACCTTGCTACCTGTGGCAAACTCGCCTCGGTCGCGGCAGCCGAGGTCATTCAGCATCTAGGTGCCCGTCCCGAGGTCAGCCTGGCGGAACTCGCCCGCAAGGTGCTCGACGCTTAACCCTGGCGGCATTGCATCATCTCGAATACCTGCTCGAAGATTCGTTCTGGTATCGAACTTTGTGGTTACTGAGGAAGTTTCTCCTTGCACTAGGTCGATAATAATGGTTATTATCAAGAAATGCCTGGGGAAGCACCATCACTAGAAACCGTTATTGACGACCCGTTGCGGGATCGTTTAATCAACGCTGCCATCGAAGTTTTTGGCGAATGTGGCTACGACGGTGCCGGTGTGCAGCAAATCGCTCGGGCCGCAGGTCTCACCACTGGCGCCATCTACAGTCGGTTCCGCGGCAAAGACGATCTATTGCTCGAAGCAATCGACGCCATTGTTCCCCAAGAAATCGAACGACTGCTTGCCGGGCAGGTCAACGACAACGCGGTCGACATCCTCGCCCAACTTGGCAGTTACTTAGTGGACGAGCAGGACGAATCATCGATCCTGCTCGAAGCAATTGTTGCATCCCGACGTGAACCAGCATTGTCCCGCAAGCTTGATAAGCGACTCGTCGAAGATTTCATGCGTCTTGGCAAACTTATCGAGGAAGCCAAAGCCGCCGGGTTGGTAGACGCCAAGTACGACACGCACGCGCTCACCACCTTTTGTTCGTCGGTATCGCTCGGAATGCTCGTTCACCGCAGTCTTGGACGCGACATGCCGAGCCACGATGACTGGAACGCCGTCATCGGCGACCTCATTACCGCCCTTTTACCAAAACCACTTGCCCCAATAACCCATCTCGCTCCGGCTTCAACCGGAGACACTCCGACCTAGGAACATTCATGGCTCTAACCGAATCTGACCTCACCAATGACGTGAACGACGTCGACCGCATAATGGAAATTGCGGAGTTCAACACCAATCCTGATGAGGTCATCCACGCGGTCCAAGACAACGCTGAGGCCATCTTTACCTGGAACTACGATAAGGGCGAACGCGCTCGCCTCGACAAGCTCTATGAGAAGGCTAAGACTTCCCAGTGGAACGCTCAGACCGACCTCGATTGGTCGATCGATGTTGATCCATACACCGCACTGGGGGTGCTGGCTGAGGGCCAGGACAACGATTACTTCCAACGCCCAGAGTCACCCTTTGGTCATTTCGGCGACAAAGAGTGGAACGAATTTAGTTATCAATCCTTTGCTTGGCGTCTAAGCCAGTTCCTCCATGGCGAGCAGGGGGCACTGCTCTGCACCGCCAAGATTGTCGAGACGGTCCCATGGATTGATGCGAAGTATTACGCGGCCACTCAGGTTGTGGATGAAGCCCGCCATGTTGAGGTATTCGACAAATACCTCAAGGAAAAGGTTGAGACCGAATACCCCATCAGCCCCCACCTCCGTGTGCTGCTCGACGACATCATCACCGACAGTCGCTGGGACATGACGTATCTGGGAATGCAGATCATGGTCGAAGGGCTGGCCCTGGCAGCATTTGGCTTCATGCAGCAATTTGCCGAGGATCCCTTGCTCAAGAAACTCCTCCGCTACGTCATGGCCGATGAGGCCCGCCACGTTGCTTTCGGTGTGCTGTCTTTGCAGGAGCTCTACCCCCAAATGACCCAGGCTGAAATCCGCGAACGGCAGGAATTCGCCTTTGAATCTGGCCTACGTATGCGAGATCGTTTCTTGCAGCAAGAGGTGTGGGAACGGATGGGTGTCGATGTCCGCAAGGCTGTCAAATACCAGCTGGATGCTCCCGCCGAGATGAAGGAATTTCAGGCGATGCTCTTTTCGAAGATTGTGCCGAACACCAAGAAGCTTGGTCTTCTTGATGCGGGCGACGGTTGGTTGCGCAAGCGCTACGAAGAAATTGGCGTCATTCAGTTTGAGGATTGGGAAGACACCACCACAGAGTACGAAGCGCTCGACGGCGTAGCCGCCGACCGCGAGGCTGGTGCTCTCGCATAGGTCAAAGCCTGCCCATCAAATTGCAGCAATTTGGCGCCACGTCTGGGCCAATGTGCTGTAATTTTTTGATTTTAATGGAGTTTGAGGTCACCGATCTTTACGAGGGTTGACGCAATCCATCCGCCCATGGCTGCGAAGTGTTGATCTAACGTTGCTCCATCGAGCAGGGCGGCTTCGTCAAGTTCGTAGTTGCCTTCGTAGGTGATTTCGATGGCGTGTGACTTGACCGTGAGATCGTCGGCGTAGTGGGTTTCGGTTGTGGGGCTCGTCCGAGCCAGGCTTTCGCGACCGATGGGTGATCCTGTCTCGGGCAAAACCCTGAGCAACGCTTGCGGGTCAGGGGCGACCGAAAGGTGTTGGATTCGCAACGTGATACCCACTTCAATAATGGGTCGTTCGCCTGCGTCGGTGAGTGGGTCATCAATACCGTTTAGCCATGACCGGTAGGCGCTTTGGGCCCATGTCGACCACAACAACGTGACGTCGGCGCGTACCTGTGCCGTGGATTGCTCACCCGGTATGCCGTAGGATGTCTCCCAGCTGGTGTCCCCAAGGAGCACGTCGTTTTGGAAACGTTCTTCAGCGTTGACGCGTTCGAGCATGGCGCCTTCGATGGCATCGCGTAAGGCACCTATGGCGTCGGTAAACACATGGTCCAACATTGGGATGAATTGTATGCACTTGGTGGGAATGATTTAGCGGGTAGCGCAAAACACACGAGGAGACGGTGTGGGCCGACTACGGTCAGGTCATGACACAGAACTCGGTGGAGTTAGCAGTTGTTCGAGCTTGGATCGATGCCGATCCCGATCCTGTTACTCGCGACGAGATGGAAAGATTAGTTGCTGCTGCGCCTGAATCCTTTGGCGAACTTGCCGATCGTTTTGCTGGTCGACTGCAATTCGGCACCGCAGGATTGCGAGGCTCGGTAGGGGCCGGACCGAATCGGATGAATCGTCTGGTGGTTCGCCAGGCAGCGGCGGGACTCATGGACTGGCTACCCGATGGAGCCAAGGTGGTCATTGGTTATGACGCCCGCACAACTAGTGAAGCATTCGCTGTTGAGACAGCCCGGGTCGTGGAAGCGAAGGGCGGCACTGCGGTGCTTGGCCATGGATTCGTGCCCACACCCGCGTTGGCATTTGCGGTCACCAATCACGACGCCGATGCCGGAGTCATGGTGACGGCTAGTCATAACCCGGCCGGCGACAATGGGTACAAGGTGTATTTGAGCGATGGCGCCCAGTTGGTGTCGCCCGCCGACACCGAGATCGAGGAAGCGATTGCCATCGTGGCCGAAATCGGGTTCGACCCAGGCGAACCATATCTTGCCGATCCTGTCGACTTCTTAACGCCCTACATCGATGCAATGCAGGAGGTTCTTGGTGCGGCTGTGCCAGGTGCGAGACCGCTGAAGGTGGTGTATTCAGCGATGCATGGCGTCGGGTCTGAAGGTATGCACAAGCTGTTCGTGCGCCTAGGGCTTGACGAAGTCATTGTTGTTCCTGAGCAGGAC
>CAXMUI010000020.1:0-5531 GCA_964196475.1 uncultured Acidimicrobiia bacterium | reverse complement strand
GTCGAGGCAACCAATTGGCCTCCCTTGGCATGTTGGTGGCAGCCGTTGTGGTAGTTGGCGACCTGATCGACCTCGACGCCAAAATCACTTGGTGGGTGATCATCGCTGGCATCGTGGTCGGTTCAGCTATCGGCGTCATGTTCGCAACCAAGGTCGAGATGACGGGGATGCCCGAATTGGTTGCCGCCTTTAATGGTTTCGGTGGCGCATCTTCTGCTCTCGTTGCTGCTGCAGCGGTGCACGAGTCGGGCGGCTCATTCGAGACCGAAACGTCCATTGTCGTAGCCCTATCTATCGCTATTGGTGCGATTACCTTCACCGGCAGCTTTGTGGCTTACGGCAAACTCAAAGGCCTTATTAGTGGCACCCCTGTCGCCATGCCGGGTGGCAAGTGGTTCAACGCCGCCCTCATGGCTGGTGGCGTTGCTCTGGGCGCGTGGGCTGTTGCTAGCGATGCTGGCGCTCCGTACTGGTTCCTCGCGGGCCTGTTCTTGATTATTGGCGTAACCGGGGTATTGCCTATCGGTGGCGCCGACATGCCGGTAGTCATGTCGCTGCTCAACTCCTTCTCTGGCGTTGCGGCGGCCACGGCCGGGTTCATCATCGGCAATCTGGCGCTCATTATTGGTGGTGCTCTAGTCGGCGCAGCTGGCCTCATTCTCACGTTGCAGATGGGTGAAGCCATGAACCGGACGTTGGCCAACGTGTTGTTCTCTGGGTTCGGCGGCGACGGCGGTGCTACCGGCGAAATGAGCGACAAACCGGTCAATCGCGCGACCCCTGACGACGTTGCCATCGCTTTGGCTTACGCCGAAAAGGTAATAGTGGTGCCGGGATATGGATTGGCCGTGGCTCAAGCACAACACGCTGTGCGCGACCTGGCCACAGCTCTGGCCGAAAAGGATGTCGTTACGGAGTACGCCATCCACCCGGTGGCCGGACGAATGCCTGGTCACATGAATGTGTTGTTGGCCGAAGCAGATGTCGACTATGACGTTCTGCTCGATCTCGATCAGTCCAATCCACGGTTCCCTCTGACCGATGTCGTTCTTGTTATTGGCGCCAACGATGTGGTCAACCCCTCGGCCCGGGATGATGCTGCAAGCCCGATTTATGGCATGCCCATTCTTGAATGTGACCTGGCTCGCACCGTCGTGGTCATCAAACGCAGCCTCTCCCCGGGCTTCGCCGGCATCGACAATCCGTTGTTCTACGAAGACAAGACCATGATGTTGTTTGCCGACGCAAAGAGCGCTCTTGAGGAAATCACCGCTGCTCTGGCCCTGGTCTAATCGGCCAAACACCTTTTATGAGGACACCCATTTCCTCGGCGGCATAGGAGAGTTCGGAAAGGCCGACGCATATCCTGCCACGATGCGTGTTCATGTCGAATCCATTGGATCAGGTCCACCCGTGGTGTGCACGCACGGGATTGGCGCGACACGTCATACCTTCGATGCGCTGACCGACATACTTAAGGATCAGTTCACCGTTATCACCTGGGATCTTCCTGGCCACGGGCAAAGCAAAAGCTTTGAAGATGCCGCGGCTTACGACCGCGACCGCGTCCTTGAAGATCTCGACGGAATCGTGGCTGACCTAGATCTGCCACCAATTATGGTCGGGCATTCGTTAGGCGGTTATCTCACGTTGGCATGGTCGGCCACACGGTCCGCTTCGGTTGCCGGATACGTCATCTTGGCAACGGGTCCCGGCTTCCGTAATGCCGAGAAACGCGATGGCTGGAACGCCATGTCACGGCGCAACGCGCATCGTTTCGGCGTCGCCACACAGGTCACCGAAATGAATCTTCAACACGATTCGGTTGTCATGGAACGTCTCCACAAGATGTCGAATCGGTTCGAACTTCTGGTGGGCGATAAGGACAACCCTCAACTGAAGGGTGGAATGAGCTACCTGGCCACCAAACTTCCCGATGCTGATCTCACTGTCGTGCCCGAAGGCGATCATCTGATGCACGAAGCCATCGGGGCAGTGGCGACAGCCAACGCTGTGCGTCGGATTTCAGACCGCTAAGTATGAACATCCCCCCACATCTCGCTCATCAAATCGCCACTCATCTATCCACGATGTACCCCGACGCCGATGTCGACCAACTCGCGACCTCATGTTGGGATGCCATCGGCGGTCACGCTAACTCGGCCCCCTCCGCTGTGGATCTTTGGGACGAGACCGACGCGGTTTGCATCACGTACGGCAACACGTTGCAGCGATCGGGGTCTGCGCCGATTGCGACTCTTGCACAATTCGCGGCCACCCATTTGCAGGAGTCATTTTCGACGATCCACGTGTTGCCATTTTCCCCGTCTAGTTCTGACTTTGGATTTTCGGTAATCGACTACACACAGGTCGCCCCTGAACTCGGAACATGGGACGACATCGCCCAGCTAACCGAGACCCACGATCTGATGATCGACCTCGTGGTTAATCACACATCGGCTGAGTCGGCATGGTTTCAGCAGTTTCTGAGCAACGAACTTCCCGGGCGCGACTACTTCGTTGAGGCCGATCCTGCTGCGGACTACCGAAGTGTGGTCCGACCTCGCAACCACCCATTACTCAACCCGGTCAAGACACCATCGGGCATCAAACATGTGTGGTGCACATTTAGTCACGACCAGGTGGATGTCAATTTCGCCAACCCTGATGTGTTGCTGGCGTTCCTGCGCATTGTCGGGCGCTACCTGGAAGCCAATGCCCGCTTTGTCCGCCTTGATGCCATCGCCTATTTGTGGAAGGAACTTGGCACCAGTTGCGTGCACCTTCCGCAAACCCATGCATTCGTTAAGTTGCTCCACGCCCTTCTTGATGGCCGTTCTCCGCAAACTGCGGTGGTAACGGAAACCAATGTTCCTAATCGGGAAAACCTCAGCTATTTCGGTTCGGGCGATGAAGCTCATTTGATTTACAACTTCAGCCTGCCTCCTTTGATTGTTCAGTCGCTTCTTAAAGGCACATCTACCGCCTTGCGAAAGTGGATGATGAGCATGCCACCCGCACCAGATGGTTGTGCCTATCTCAATTTCTTATCGACCCACGATGGCCTAGGTGTCCGTCCAGCCGAACAGTTGCTCACCGATGACGAAATCGGCGAATTGGTCTCCGCAGCGCACAATCGTGGGGGCTTGCACAGCGAGTACGACTCTCCGCAGGGCCCTCGACCCTATGAACTCAACGTCTCGCTTTTCGACCTACTTGGAACCGGTGAAGATCAGCCGGATCAGCAGGTGAACCGGTTTGTAGCGGCTCACACCATCATGTTCGGTCTCGAAGGTATCCCGGCCGTCTATATGCATTGTTTGCTGGCGACGCCGAATGACACTGCGGCAGTCGAATCCACCGGTATTGCTCGCACTATCAATCGTTCTGAACTTCTGGTCGACGATGTCGAACAGGCGCTCCGAACCCCGGCTTCGGATACTGCACGGGTCTTTGATGCGCTCACGCACCTGCTCACTATCCGGCGTCACCAGCCTGCGTTCCATCCCAATGCCACCCAGGTCACACTGCATATCAACGACGGATTGTTCGGATTCTGGCGCCACAGCCAAAACCGGTCACAGACCATCTTCGCTATCCACAACGTCACCGACCAGTCCGTGCAACTTGACCTCGCCGCACTCAATCTCATCGAGACCCACGGGTGGACCGACCTCATCGGTGGGAAGTCATTGGCGGTAATGGCAACGGCGACCGAGTCGGCCCAAACCATCCTGGTGGCTCCCTACCAGTCCATGTGGCTCACCAACCGCTAATCCACGTTTCCATTAGCGGCACTACTTCCAATTATTTGTGGAGTAGTTAGGCGTTGTCGGCTTCGACGGCTTCGTAGACCATTTTAGGCAAATCGGGGAGTGCGCTCATTACTCGCGACCAGCTAGGAATGAATGGTGTTTCCATTGGACCGTTGAGGAATTGATCGCCCGCCTCGATGATGGCCCCTGCGAAGAGTTCGACGGCTCGTTCTTCGCCGTCGCGGTCGTGGCGCAAGCCATTGATCGTGGCATCGGCTTGGTAATGATCTACCAGGTCGAGACCCTGCCGGTAGTACGAGGCTTTGATGGTACGAAAGACCTCGGGGCTAAACACTGCTCCATTGATCGCAAGTTTGCGGAACATCGCCTTGGCGATATCGATGGACATTTTGTGCAGTCCCGACGAGGCGTCGTCGGGTGACAGGTCTTGATGTTTGTGATCGTAGAGATCGGCAATATCGACCTGGCAGATGCGCTCGGTGGTGTACCGACGATGCACTTCAGACAACACACCAATTTCGAGTCCCCAATCGCTAGGAATCCGCATGGGGCGTACCAAGTTGATATGCATCGCGAACTCGCCCGCGAGTGGATAGCGAAAGGAATCGAGGTATTCGAGGTATTCGTGGGGGCCCAGCGTTTGTTTGAGGGCTCGAATCAGCGGAGTGACCAACAAGCGCGCCACCCGCCCGTTCATGGTTCCGCCACCGGACCGGTAGTAATAGCCCTTGGAAAACGCATACCCAAAGGTGGGGTGCGCCACCGGGTAAAGCAACCGCGCCAGCATCGAGCGTTTGTAGGTAATGATGTCGGCATCGTGCAGGGCCATGTTGGTGGATCTACCTGAGGCCAAGAAATAACCGATGCAATACCAGACGTTTTGTCCCTTACCCGGATCGTCAGGGGCTAGACCAGCAGTGCGGAGTTCGTCCTGGACAGAACGCATACGCGGGCCATCGTTCCAGACAATACGGGTGCGCTGCGGCAATCGATCGAAGAACTCACGGGCATGATTGAACTGCGCTTCGTCGGCCTGATCGAGACCAATGATAATTTCTTCGAGGTAAGGAACCTTTTCGAGTTCATCGACGATGGTGGTTAGCGCCGGACGACCTAATTCGGAGTAGAGCGACGGGATAACCAGCGCCATAGGTGCCCGCTCGCGCCACGTTGTCATCTCTTCTTCGAGGGATTCGACCGTACGCCCACGCAGATTGTGCAGCGTGGCGATGGAGCCGTTCTGGAAGAAGTCAGCCATCTAGGCAGCTATTGCAAAGATCAAGGGAACAATCACCGTGGCCATCATGGCCAGCAAGGCCAATATGACAATGATTTTCTGGGTGCGTTTCTTCTTGCGTTGAGTGCTTTGATACGCCATAGCTGTAACTGTACGCGACAAGGCCGCGGTATTCACGTCGAATCGCGGACGAGGGCCCTATGCCGATGAGCATTTCAGCAGAGAAGCAGCCGAAAAGATGGTTGCGAGTTTGCGGTCAGTCAATCTCGCGGCGGTTCAAGAACCTGCCGGTAATGGCGATCCCGGCGAGTAACACCAACGGCGGAATGATGATCGACGATGGGGTGGACTGTCCACCTCTGGACGTATCCACCTCTGTGGCGTTCACGACAACGGATGCCGAGTAGCTCAGGATCGACAACTGTTCGAAGAATTTTCCAAGCTGGCTGAGCAGACTTTCCCAAATAAGGATGTAGCCAAGTCCCACCAAGAAGGAGCGTTTAAGCAGCGCACCCAGT
>CAXMUI010000019.1:0-12266 GCA_964196475.1 uncultured Acidimicrobiia bacterium | reverse complement strand
GAAGCTGATCGCTGGGCCTGGTGTCTACATTTGTGATGAGTGCATTGACCTCTGTAACGAGATCATCGAAGAAGAACTCGCCGAAACCCCCGAGTTGGGCTTTGAGGAACTTCCGAAGCCCCGCGAGATTTACTCGTTCCTTGACGATTACATTATTGGCCAAGATCACGCCAAGCGCATCTTGTCGGTAGCGGTTTATAATCACTACAAGCGCGTCAAGATGGGCTCCGCCGAAGGTGTCGAGCTAGCCAAGTCAAATATTTTGCTGGTCGGGCCGACTGGCTGCGGCAAGACGCTTATGGCGCAAACGTTGGCGCGCATGTTGAACGTGCCGTTCGCCATCGCTGATGCTACGGCACTTACCGAAGCGGGTTATGTCGGCGAGGATGTCGAAAACATCTTGCTTAAGTTGTTGCAGGCCGCCGACTTCGACGTGAAGAAGGCAGAGACGGGCATCATCTACATCGATGAGATCGACAAGATCGCCCGCAAGAGTGAGAACCCGTCGATTACCCGCGATGTTTCGGGCGAGGGTGTCCAGCAAGCATTGCTGAAGATTCTCGAAGGCACCCAGGCATCGGTACCACCGCAGGGTGGGCGCAAGCACCCGCACCAAGAATTCATCCAGATTGATACCAGCAATGTGTTGTTTATTGTTGGTGGAGCATTTGCAGGTATCGAACAAATCATCGAAAGTCGCCTCGGCGGAAATAGTGTTGGCTTCGGAGCCGATATCCGGGCGGCGGCAGACAAGGATGTTGCGAAACTCTACGAACAAATGCTGCCCGAGGATTTGCTCAAGTTTGGCTTGATTCCGGAGTTCGTTGGTCGTTTGCCTGTTCTTGGGGCTGTGGCACACCTCGATCATGAGGCGCTTATTTCAATTCTGACTAAGCCCAAGAATGCGCTGGTCAAGCAGTACAAGAAGTTCTTCTCCTACGAGGATGTCGAACTCGAATTCACCGACGAGGCATTGCACGCTGTTGCGACCTTGGCGTTAAATCGAGGGACTGGTGCTCGTGGTTTGCGTGCCATTCTCGAAGAGACACTGCTGCAGGTCATGTACGACCTCCCTAGTGCTGACGATGTAGGCCGTTGCGTTATCACCGAAGATGTTGTTCTTGGTGTGGCTGAGCCCACATTGGTTAAGGGCAAGAAACCCGTCAGCGACCGACCTCGTCGCGCTGCGAGCTGAACCAATGCTCACCGAGCCCAGGCTGGCTGCCGGCCTGGCGTTTCTCGACCGACACATCAATCTTGAGGCCACTAAGGGAATCGCCGCGGGCCATAGCGATGGTCTAAGCCTCGATTCCATGCGAGCGCTCATGGTGTTGCTAGGTGACCCGCAGACCGATGTCTCGGCGGTGCACCTCACCGGCACGAATGGTAAAGGTTCCACAGGTGCGATGATCAGCCGACTCCTGCATGTGTACGGGTTGACCGTCGGCACGTATTCCAGCCCTCACCTGTCATTGATTAACGAACGCATCCGCCTCAATGGCGAGTCGATAGCGGATGACGACTTTGCCGAACTGCTCGCTGTCCTCGAAGTGGTCGCTGGCCATCTGGACAATCCTCCGAGTTACTTCGAACTGCTCACCGCCGCGGCATTTCGTTACTTCGCCGACGTTGCCGTAGATGCCGCCGTCGTTGAGGTCGGAATGCTGGGTCGCACCGATGCAACCAACGTGGTTGATGCCCGGGTCTCCGTCGTCACCAACATTGGGTACGACCACACCGATGGCGCTCCAGGATGGCGCGAAGCAATTGCTCAAGAAAAGGCGGGCATCATCAAACCTGGTGCCACAGCGATTTTGGGTATGCAGTCGATAGATGTGCGACCGTTTTTCTTTAATGAGGGCGCGAGTGAAGTGCTTGTGCTGGGCGAAGACTTCGTGGTCGACCAAAACAAACTTGCGGTCGATGGACGTTTGTTGTCGGTTCGTACACCGCGCTCGAACTTCGAAGATGTATTCGTTTCACTCCATGGGCACCATCAGGGCGCAAACACTGCGTTGGCATTGGCAGCAACCGAGGCCTACCTCGATGCCCCCTTGCCCGACGATGTTGTCGAGGCGGCCCTTGGGTCGATGACGCTGCCTGGTCGTTTCGAGCGGGTGCACGCCAACCCACTTATCGTCGTCGACGGGGCGCATAACCCTGACGGAGCCGAAGCCGCGGCCCGCACTATCGGCGAGGACTTTGTTCACGGGGGACGACATTTCCTCATTGTCGGTATTCTTGATGGCCGCGATCCTGTGGCTATGTTGCAAGCGCTGCAGGCTCCGACAGCCGATCTTGTGATCGTTTGTACTCCTCCATCTTCGCGTGGACTCGACGCCGAAGTGTTAGCGGAAGCGGCACGCTCCATTGGAGCCCGCGTCGAAGTTGCCGATAGTCCTGAGGATGCGGTTGATCGAGCGCTGTTGGTAGCCGACGAGGGCGACGCGATCTTCGCTGTCGGCAGCATGTACCTGGCTGGCGCTGTCCGAGATTTCCTGATCGACAACGACTAACGCCTCTACGGTTTCACTAGCCTAGAACTCGTGAATCAGACACTCGTACTTTGCAAGCCAGATGCCGTAGAACGTGGCCTCGTCGGTGAAATCCTTGGTCGCTTCGAGAACAAAGGCCTCAAGATTGCCCAGTTGCGGATGCTCACGATTGATGCCGGTTTGGCATCGCAGCACTATGCCGAGCACCTTGGCAAGCCGTTCTACGACAGTCTCGTAGAATTCATCGGTCGGTCACCAGCTGTCGCCCTCGTCGTTGAGGGTCCCGAAGACACGTGGCAGATCGTGCGGACCATGATGGGGGCAACCAATGCTGCCGAGGCTGCACCCGGAACCATCCGTGGTGATCTGAGCGCACTTTTCACAGAGAACTTGGTGCACGGATCCGACTCCGCCGATTCGGCTTCGCGAGAAATTGGTATCTTCTTCGGCTGACGCACGTCGGGAAATAGGGCGAGGGTCCACCCTTCATCCCTAAATCATTGGTATTGCATTTCTGTTACAACTTCTTCTAGACTGTCGTGTACGTGCACTAGGGGCTCTTCCTATTTTCCACTCCCGCGCATATTTCTTCTGATGGCAAAATTCCTCCACTCATTTTCGGGCATGGTTGGCCGCGACATGGCGGTTGATTTGGGTACCGCCAACACGCTGGTCTACGTCCGTGGCGAGGGCATTGTGTTGGACGAGCCCTCAGTGGTTGCTATCAACACCCGTAGCGGCGAACTCTTGGCCGTGGGCCACGAAGCCAAACGCATGATCGGGCGCACGCCTAGTCATATCCAAGCTATTCGCCCGCTCAAAGATGGCGTTATAGCCGATTTTGATGTGTGCGAAAAAATGCTCCGATACTTTATTCAAAAAGTGCACACCAGTCGGTTTGCGAAGCCTCGCATGGTTATTTGTGTGCCGTCAGGCATTACCAGTGTCGAGCAACGTGCGGTGCAAGAAGCCGCCGAATTTGCGGGCGCTGCGAAACCTACCTACATCATCGAAGAGCCTATGGCTGCCGCTATTGGCGCTGGACTCCCGGTCCAGCATCCTGCCGGCAACATGATCGTCGACATTGGCGGCGGAACCACCGAAGTAGCGGTGATTTCATTGGGTGGCGTGGTCGCTAGCCAATCCGCACGCGTGGGCGGCGACGAACTCGACGATGCGGTAGGCCAATTCGTCAAGAAGGAGTACAGCCTGGCTTTGGGCGAACGTACTTGTGAACAAATTAAGCTTCGCATGGGTTCGGCCTGGCCGCTCGAAGAAGAGCTTTATGCCGAAATTCGTGGACGCGATCTCGTGTCCGGCTTACCTAAGACCATCACGATCACCACCGAAGAAATACGCGAGGCCCTTTCCGAGCCGGTAGCTGCCATTGTGGACGCTGTGAAGGTAACGCTCGATAAGACCCCGCCCGAGCTTGCGGCCGACATCATGGAGCGAGGAATTGTTCTCGCTGGTGGTGGTGCCCTACTCAGTGGCTTGCGGGAACGCATGGCCCACGAAACGGGCATGCCGATTCGCATTGCCGAAGATCCGTTGTACGCGGTGGTGCGTGGATGTGGTCAATCACTGGAAGAGTTTGAGGCGCTTGAAGGCGTTTTATTCTCCTCGCCCGATCACTAGGTCGTAGTGCGTCGTCCGCACGAGGCGGGAATTTCTAGCCCTCGTTTGCTTCTTTTGCTGGTGATTGCATCGGTCACGTTGATGACCCTTGATATCCGTGACGTTGGGCCGTTCGCCGATATGCAACAAACCACACGCAATATCGTGGAGCCGTTCCGATCAGCTGGCGACACCGTCTTTGATCCTGTCGGCAACGTTTGGGACGACGTATTTTCGGGCGGCGGCAATCAAGACGAGCTTGATGCCCTTCGAGAAGAGAACGCCAAACTACGTAACGATTTCATCGCGCAAGCCAACGCGTCTGACCTCCTCGAGTCGGTCATGTTGCAACTCGATATTTCTTATGTTGGCAACATTGCATCAACTATCGCCACCGTGGTGGACGGATCGATCGGAAACTTTGATGATTTTCACATCGACGTCGACCGGGGCTCGAACGATGGCATTCGGGTCGGGATGCCGGTTATCTCTGGCGGTGGCCTAATTGGGCGGATCGATGAAGCCGACGCCACCCGGTCACGGGTTCTACTGATTGTCGATCCCACCTTTAACGTCGGCATCCGAGTTGTGGGGTCCCGAGAAGATCTGGCAATTGTCCATGGAGGCGAATGGGGTAATCCCTTGCGCGTCGATGAGGACATCAACCCTCTGGCGGCCATTGAGATTGGTGCTCCGGTGGTCACAAGTGGCTTGGATGGCAGCCTGTATCCAGCCGACATTCCGGTGGGATTTATCGTCTCGACCCAACTCGACGAAGGCGCGCTGACTCAAATTCTCGAGGTAGAGCCTTCCGGTGAACTCGCCAGTCTGCGGCATGTCACAATTTTATTGTACGACCCAGACGCAGAGGTCGAGCCATGATGGTCTTCGTCCGCATACCGCTAGTACTTGTTTCTGTTGTGTTGTTGCAGATCACACTGTTCGATGAGCTACGAATTGCAGGGATAGCAGCCGAGTGCGCGATGGGGTTGGCGGTTGCCGCTGGCCTAGCCGGCGGCTCTGACAAAGGTGCAATGGTCGGTTTCTTGCTAGGTCTGTTTTTGGATCTCTACATTGCAACTCCCTATGCATTGAGCGCTCTGACGTTTGCAGTGGTGGCATTCATTGCTGGGTTCTTCGACAACAGTATGGCGAACACATCGTGGCTAGTCGCCGGTCCCATGATCGGCATCGGCACTGCTTCAGGCGTAGCCATGTATGTCCTGTTTGGTGAAATTCTTGGCGAGGATCACTTCTATACCGACCGATTCTGGGTACTTCTGATTGTCACCGGCTTGGCCGGTTTGCTGCTCGGCGGACCATTGATGGCGGCGATGCGGTGGTGCTTTTCAAATGGCGCACGACAGGGCCCGCCACCTATCCGACGTTTCGGCGTGGTGAACTAACTTCCGATGGCATCCGTTCGCGACTCCCAGGCCTTTCGCCTCAATTTGGTAGGCATCGTTGCTCTTTCGTTGTTCGTCGCGCTGTTTGCCCGACTGTATTCATTGCAAGTGCTTCACGAAGAGCAGTTTCAGGCCGCTGCGGTAAGTAACACCAACAGGACGCTGAGTACCGAAGCCCCACGTGGTCGCATTCTTGATAGCGATGGTCGAATTTTGGTTGACAACAAGTCGACATTGGTGGTGTTCGTTGACAATTTCGTCTTGGCTGACCAGTTGAACTCACGACAAGACCGTGAGCAACTGGCCCTGCGTTTGGCCACCGCGCTGAGCGACAACGGCGTTCTCACTAAGGTGTCCAGTATTCTTCGCGAGTTAGAGGATGCCAAATACGGACCATTTGACAAGATTCCTATTGCCTCGGGAGTTACCGAAGAGTTCAAGGTTTGGTTGAAGGAGCGCGATTTTCAGTTTCCTGGTGTCGAAATTGAAACTGAATCGATTCGATTTTATCCGTATGGTGCGGCCGCCTCGCACGTTTTGGGTTACATCGGCCCTATCAACCAAGACGAACTAGAACTGCGCACCACCTCGGCCAAGGCCTACCAGCCAGCCGATGAGATAGGCAAGGCCGGTGTTGAGGCGGCATTCGAAGAGGTCCTGCGTGGGGTTCCTGGAAGTCAGGAAATCATTGTCGATGCCAAGAACCGAATCGTCGGCTATGGCGACATTTTGTCGCCACAGCCTGGCAGCGACATTCAGCTGACTATCGACATTGACCTGCAAATCGAAGTTGAGGAGGAACTTAAGAATCAACTTGAAGCGCGACGCTTGGAACGCGATAACAACAAGCTCACTGGTGATAACAGTTTCTTTGTGGCGCCTGCTGGGGCCGCGGTAGTGCTGGACCCCAATGGGTCACAAATTTTGGCAATGGCTTCTTATCCGGCTTATGACCAGCGCGAATTCATCGGCGGAATCTCAGCCGCACAGTTTGATGCACTAACGGACAAAGACGCGCATGCTCCTCTGAACAACCGGGTGATCCAGGGCCTCTACGCTCCGGGTTCAACGTTCAAGCCATTCACCGCGTTTGCGGCAATGAACTCTGGCTTGATGAGTGACCGTGGCGAACTCACCCAATATTCAGAGTTGTTTGATCCCGGCTTCTTCACGCTTCCCGGTTGCGATGGTGGAAAGTGCGAGTTTCAGAATGCACAACGCACCGAGTATGGACTGGTCGATTTGAGGCGGGCCTTGACCGTTTCATCGGATGTGTACTTTTATCGACTTGCTTGGTTCTTCGAGATTTCTCCTTCGGTGCGCTCGGCTGCGCTCCAAGACGGTGTCCGAGCGTTCGGATTCGGTCGAAGGACAGGTGTTCCTTTGGCCTATGAGGTAGCCGGGTTGGTTCCCGATGCAGAGCTCAAAGCCGCCCGCCACGAGGATATTCCAGAAGTGTTCACCGAAGGCAATTGGTTTGCTGGCGACACCCTGAACACCGCCATTGGGCAGGGAGATATGGGTGTTACCCCTCTTCAACTTGCAAATGCGTACGCGACACTGGCCAATGGCGGGACCTTGTATTCGCCCAATATCGCCAAGACAGCGATCGATCCGGCCACACGCGAGATCGAGATCGATTACCAACCGCGGGCGCTGGCCGAAATTTACCTACCGCCAGAAATTCGCGATCCGCTGATCGACGGACTGGCTGGGGTTACTACCCAAGAGGGCGGCACCGCCGTCATTGCGTTTGAAACCTACCCGCATGACCTATTGTCAGTTGCCGGAAAGACAGGCACATCGGAGAAGTTCGGCAAGCAGGACTTCGCGTTGTTCGCCGGGTTCGGCCCGGTCGAAAATCCCGAATATGTCGTCGTCATGGTGCTTGAGGAGGCTGGTTTCGGTAGTGAAAGTGCTGCTCCGGGCGTGCGAAACATATTTCAGGCACTAGCAACAGACAGCATTCCGATCCGCGAACCGATCGATCTCGACTACCTGAATGCCCCGGTAATTGTGGGCATCGACGCGACGGGTAACGAATTGGCCCTCAATGCGGATCCCACACCATGAGTCGCACTCTTAACGGCTCCCGTGATCCAAATGCACCGTGGTATCACCTAGATCCGCTTGTAGCGCTGGCCGCCGTGGCGCTAGCTGGCCTGGGAATCGCCTCAATTTACAGTGCCACCCGTGGGACAGATCCTCTCGACTACAACACCTTCTACCTCGAACGTCAGACGATGTTCGTCGTTATTGGCATTGGAATGGGAACTGTTGCGGCCCTTATCGACTACCAGCGCCTAAGAATGCTTAGCCCGTTTCTGTATGCGCTAAGCATTGTGTTACTCATTGCAGTCTTGTCACCGCTGGGGTCAGAGGTCAACGGAGCCCAGGCATGGTTCAACTTTGCGGGCTTTGGGATCCAGCCATCGGAATTCGCCAAGTTGGCCGTCATTGTGATGTTGGCCAACTATTTGTCCCGATTTGATGGCGACTTGAATCTCCGGCAACTAGCGGTGGCACTCGCTATTCCAGCGTTTCCAATGCTGCTGATTTTGCAACAGCCCGATGTTGGAACCATTTTGGTGTTCATCGCCATCATCATGGGCATGTTGTGGATAGGTGGGGCCCGGCTCAGCCACATCTCGCTGATGACGGTCACCGGGATTGCCATGCTGGCAGCAGTGCTCAAATCGCCGCTCCTCGCTGACTACCAACGAGACCGTCTCACGGTGTTCTACGATGGCGACATTACTGACGCCGGAGCTGGCTTCAACCAAGGGCAAGCCCAAATCGCCATCGGGAACGGTGGATTCTCAGGCAAGGGCTATGGCCTTGGCGATCAGACCAGATCAGGCCTTGTGCCCGAGCAAGAAACCGACTTCATTTTCACCGTTATCGGCGAAGAACTTGGATTTATTGGCAGCATGCTCGTTCTGGGCCTGTTTGGCCTCCTCATATGGCGAATCTGGCGAGCCGCACAACTGGCCAAGGATTCCTTCGGCACCCTAATTTGTGTCGGCATCTTGGCCATGATCCTCTTCCAAATGTTTGAATCCATCGGCATGACCGCAGGCATGATGCCCGTCACCGGCATTCCGCTCCCGTTTATCAGTTTCGGTGGTTCTTCGAGCCTCGTCTCATTCATAGCCATCGGGTTGGTCATGAACGTTCGCATGCGTCGCTGGCAATAACTCTTTGTCCTGCGGTAATCCGTAGGTTCTAGACGCCCCATTTGGAGATCATTGCGAAAATGGTTACCAGCATCAACACGATGTCGAAAGTGCCACCCATCTTGATCTTGGATTCGATAGCTGATGCATCGGCGCCCTTGTCATAAGCCTCAGCAGCCAGACGAGCCTGTGGGGCGAAGAACTTCACACCCATCGCCGCTCCGATGATGATGGTCACGAAACCAATCGACACAAACGCGTTACCCATCGAGTACACATCGTTGGATCGCACGATCATGGTCATGCCCGTAATGGCAAGCAGAATCGCAGCGGGTGTGTAGATCTTCAGTGTGAAGCCTGCCGTGGTGGTATGCCACCATGATGCTGCGGTCGGGGATTTGGTATCAAGGTTGGTCATGACCAAGCCCTGCAAGATGCTGGCCCCAAGCCAGGCGCAAGCGGAAGCAATATGAATGGTGAGCAATAGTTCGTCCATCGGCACACCCTAGTGCCCGGTGTTTAACTGGCAGAGAGTGTGGCGTTTCCAAATCCTACAGAGAAGCGCACACACCAAATTTCGATCCGGTCATAGACATCGAGATCGACGTTTTCGGGAATTTCGTAGTTCTGATCACCAATGTTTCCCTTGAGATTGCCAAGGTCAATGAAGTCAGTTGCTCCGCCAGCAGAGCTGTTGACGAGGTACACGTTGAGATCAGGACCATTGTCGGTTTTGAAGTTCTCAAAACGTAAGAAACGTTGGCCGGTCCCGTTGCCAAGTACTAGGGCATCGCCGTTGGTCGTGTGTGCGCCATCGACAAAGCTTCCAGCAGCCTCGGTGGTGGTCGGTTTCTCGGCCACGACGTCTTCGACCTCGGTGTCATCAACTGGGGGAGTGAGGGATTCTTCTGAAACCTGGGTGTTGTCCTCGGTGGAGACATCATCGACTGGGCCGGTTGGGATTACGGGTTCGGCCTGCTCAGCGGTGTCTTCAGGCAGCGTCGTTTCTTCGGTGGTCGAAACAGCGAACACCGGCCCGGCCTCGTCCACGGTCTTGTCGAAGAAGAGGGTATGCACACCGAAGAAACCAAATGCCACCCAAGCAAGACCCGCCAGCATGACAGCGATTGTGGGGAGGCTTACTTTGTAGTTACGAAGAAACGATTTCATGACAGTTGAACGGTATTGGAGGGGAATACGTTCCCGGAAACTCTGAGTCGTTTGGTTCGGGTAGGCTCATTGCATCATGAAATCGCTGTGGCCGGAACTTGAGCGCAAGCTCAGTCGGGTCCAAAAGCCAGCTCGCTACATCGGTTGCGAAGATGGCTCCATCGTGCCAGAACATGCGCCACACAAGGTGGCGTGGCTTCTGACATACCCCGACACCTACGAAATCGGGCTCCCTAATCAGGGCCTGCAGATACTCGCCGAAATTCTGAACGAGCGAGACGATGCGGTAGCTGAACGCGCCTATGCGCCGTGGACCGACCTCGAAACCATTCTCCGGGCCGATGGTCTACCGCTGTTTTCCATTGAATCGCACCTTCCTGCTCAAGCGTTCGATGTCCTCGCCTTTAACCTCAGTGCCGAACTCATCTACACCAACGTGCTCAATCTCATTGATTTGGCGGGGATTCCTGTACGAGCTGACGAGCGAAGTGAAACCGATCTTCTCGTTGCCGCAGGTGGACACTGCACCTACAACCCCGAGCCGCTGGCTGATTTTGTCGACTTCTATGTAATCGGCGACGGCGAAGAAGTGGTCTCAGAGATCACTGAGGTATTACGCGAATGGAAGGCAACACCGCGATCTAGCGGTGCTCGCCACCATGTGTTGCGTGAACTTTCCAAAATCCCGGGCGTCTACGTGCCGTCCATGTACGACGTCGAGTACGACGGCGCCGCATTGGTTGGTACGTTTCCAAAGTACGCCGACGTACCCGAGGTCGTCGAAAAGCGGACTATCGCAGACCTTGCTGAATGGCCGTATCCCAAGAACCAACTTGTTCCGCTAACCGAAGTGGTACACGATCGTTTAAGTGTCGAGATCTTTCGCGGCTGCACCCGAGGTTGTCGGTTTTGCCAAGCGGGCATGATTACTCGCCCCGTACGCGAGCGGCCAGCCGAACAGGTCCGTCAGATGATTCAGGACGGCCTCGCTCGTACTGGCTACGACGAAGTCGCGCTTACATCACTCTCGACTGCCGACTTCAGTGGCATCGAAAACATTGTGCGTGACACGGTTCATGACCCCGTGAACTGCGGCAATGTGACTGTTGCCCTGCCCAGTCTTCGTGTTGACGCATTTACTGTCGGCGTCGCCGCCGACATTGGGTCTGCCCGTCGCACCGGCCTTACCTTTGCTCCCGAAGCTGGCACTTGGCGCATGCGCCAAGTCATCAACAAACTCATTACCGAAGAAGACCTTTACGGGGCCGTCGAATCTGCCTACAGCGAAGGCTGGCGTCGGATGAAGCTGTACTTTCTTACTGGCTTGCCCAGCGAGACCGATGAAGACACGCTCGGCATTGCCGAAATGGCTCGCAACTGCGTCAAGCTTGGCAAGAAGTATCACAACAGTGCGTCGGTAACTGTGTCCCTTGGTGGGTTCGTTCCTAAGCCGTTCACGCCGTTTCAGTGGTTTGGTCAAAACACCGAAAAAGAACTTTCCCGCAAGATCTTTTTGCTCAAAGACGAAGTCAATACGGCGCGTGGCGTGCAGATGAAATGGCACGACTCGCGGGCGTCGATGGCCGAGGGTATTGCGAGTCGCGGCGACCGCCGTATCGGCAAGGTCGTCGAAATGGTGTGGCGACGAGGGGGAGTGTTCCAAGAGTGGGGCGAGCACTTCAACTATGAACTCTGGACCGAATGCATGGCCGAAGCTGGGCTGTCAATTGACTGGTATGTCCATCGTCATCGCGAAGAAGACGAAGTCCTTCCGTGGGATCACATCTCGGCCGGGTTGCATAAAGATTTCCTTTGGCAAGAGTGGCGTGACGCATTAGCAATGGTGGGCCTCCCCGATTGTCGATGGACTCCGTGCTATGACTGCGGTGCGTGCACAGGTTACGGAATCGAACACATCGTGGCATCTGCCACCGCCCCGGCCGGAGGCAGTCAAGGAACGGGTCAAGACATTCTTGGCGCCAAGACGGGCGTGCCCGTCGAACTACTGACGTCCAAGCCCGAGACGGCGACGATCCAATGAAACTCCGATTGCGCTACTCCAAACTTGGCAAAATTCGGTTTGTAAGCCACCGAGATATGGCGCGTATTTGGGAGCGTGTTCTCCGCAAAGCCAGCTTTCCCATGGCCTACTCCGAGGGTTTTCACCCTCGCCCCAAGCTCTCCTTTGGCCTCGCCTTGCCTACGTGCGGCGAGTCTGATTGCGAATACCTCGATATCACTGCGGCCCCCGAATGGGACGTCACAGAGATCGATGGCCTGCCCGAACGATTCACCGCAGCGATGCCCGATGGCGTCATTGTGGAGGATGTGGTCGAATTACCGACCGGCATGGATTCACTGCAGGCCGCAGTAACAAGTTGTACCTGGAACATCGAGATCAT
>CAXMUI010000018.1:0-14192 GCA_964196475.1 uncultured Acidimicrobiia bacterium | reverse complement strand
TCGACCAATGGTATTGCCGCGGCTATAGCCATTGGGATCTTGGGCGGTTGCGTAGTTAGCCGTCGCAGCGTCGTCACATCGTGCCCAGATGTGGTGTCGTCGCTCCAAACAATGTCGACTCGGCCACCATTCTGCGAAAGTTCGTACGAAGCCATATCCAAGTCGGACGGTATGGCAAAGGTGTCGCTCTTTCGTTGAAGCGTGTCCGCATCAAGACTGGCTAGATCATCCCCGTGATCGCGTAACCATCTGGCTCCGACGGAAACGAATCGGCCGTCGGAGAAATGCAGCCCAATGGACCCTGAACCATCGCCGGCAGATGCGAGCAACGCAGAAAGACGGTGCTTCGGAGCACCCGTATGTGGCGCTTCACTCATGGACAATGGGAAACCTGACCGATCTACTTCGAAGCTATCCCGAGTCCTCGGGCAATTATGAGCCTTTGTACCTCGCTGGTGCCCTCGCCGATTTCTAGGATCTTGGCATCGCGGTAGTAGCGGCTGACTGGCGTTTCATCAATGAATCCGTAGCCGCCAAAGATCTGTGTAGCTTCACGCGTGGCGAGCACGGCTGCCTCGGTGGCATAGAGCTTGGCGATAGCGGCCTCTTGTTTGAACGGCAGGCCCTGATCCTTCAACGCTGCCGCGTGGTAGGTGATCACCCGCGCTACGTGAGCGGCTGCTGCCATGTCGGCACACTTGAACGCGATGGCTTGATAGGTGCCAATGGTTTTGCCGAATGCTTTGCGTTCGTTGACATAACGGGTGCATTCGTCGACGCAGGCCTGGATAAGCCCGACTGCCAGTGCAGCAATGGCAATACGCCCGTCGTCGAGGGTGGCAAGAAACTGATGAAAGCCACGACCGGAGGCACCAAGCAGATTTGCCTCCGGCACCCGGCAGTCCGTGAAGACCAATCCGTGGGTATCGGACGCATGCCAACCCATCTTTCGGTAGGCCGGTTCTACTTCGAAGCCCGCTGTTCCCGAGGGAACGATGATGGTGGAAACACCCTCCTCGGTCCGCGCGGTAACGGTGACCAACGAGGTGATATCGGTACCTGAGTTGGTGATGAATGTCTTGGCTCCATCAATAACCCATTCACCGTTATCAAGTCGGGCTCTGGTCTTGGTGGCGCCAGCATCGGAACCGCCATCGGGTTCGGTCAAGCCGAATCCGGCCAGCTTCTTGCCAGCGGCAAGGTCGGGCAGCCACTCGGCTTTTTGGTCGGCGCTGCCAAACTCGGCGATGGGATTGATACCTAGACCAACGGCTGCTTCGAGCGTGATACCCATCGACTGGTCGACGCGCCCCAGTTCTTCGATGGCGATACACAGCGTGGTGAAATCGGCACCCGCTCCGCCGTATTGCTCATCGACGGTCAGGCCGAACAATCCAAGCTTCCCCATAGCCAGAACCGCATCTGTGGGGAAGGTGTGGTCACGGTCCCATGCCTCAACATGAGGGGCCAGTTCGCGCTGGGCGAAGTCGGCCACAACGCCACGAAAGGCGATTTGTTCGTCGGTGAATCCAATTTGCATGTGCGTCCTATACAGGTGGTACGCCGTGGCGTTTTCGGCTGAAATGTCGGTCTTTGCTGGCTGCCATGGCCAGTCGAATTATGAGGTCGCGGCGCAAATCCTCGGGTTGCACAATGGCATCAATCACGAGGTCCGCCGCGAGTCGGAGAAGGTCGACGTCTTCGTCGTATTCGGCTCGTTTCGCCGCCACAAAAGCCGCACGTTCGTCGAGGTCATCGATGGCTGCAATGTGATGGGCGTACACCGCGTTGATGGCAGCTTCAGATCCCATGACCGCGATCGCGGCGCTGGGTAGCACTACCACTGCATCGGGCTCGAAGGCCGGCCCGCACATGGCATATAAACCTGCGCCGTAGGCCTTGCGCAAGATGACTTGCACCTGCGGGACTGTGGCTTCGGACATGGCGGTGACCATTTTGGCGCCGTGGCGAATAATGCCTTGGCGTTCGACATCAGAACCGATCATGAATCCGGGAACATCGGCCAGATAAACCAAGGGGATATTGAACGCGTCACACCACCAGATAAACCGGGCGGCCTTGTCGGCAGAATCGACAAATAACACGCCACCGGTAACGGCGGGATTGTTTGCCACGATGCCAACGGTGTTTCCGGCCAGGACGCCGAACCCAATGACCAACTCGGGCGCAAAGAGTGGCTTGATTTCGAAGAACGAGTCTTCGTCGACAATGGCGTTGATCACCGTTCGAACGTCGTAACCCAATTTGTCGTCAACGGGAATGAACTCGGCGGTGAGCGTGGCGACTGGGTCGGCCGGAGCGAACACTGGTGGTGCTTCCTCCCAAGATGTTGGCAGGTAGGAAAAGATCGTCTTGGCCTGATCGATGGCATCGGCGTCGTCGACCGCCAACTGATCACCACAGCCCGAGACCGTGGCGTGCATACGAGCGCCGCCCATTTCTTCGAGGGTTACGTGCTCGCCGATAACCTCTTCGGCCATGCGCGGCGAGCCTAAATACATCGAGGCGTTGCCCTCCACCATGATCACGACGTCGCAGAATGCGGGAACATAGGCTCCCCCCGCAGCCGAGGGGCCAAACAAGCAACAGATCTGCGGGACCCGGCCCGACAGCTTTACCTGGTTATGAAAAATACGACCAGCGCCCCGACGTCCGGGGAAAAGCTCGACCTGGTCGGTGATGCGAGCACCCGCCGAATCAACAAACCAAAATATAGGAAGATCGTTCGCGAGCGCTTTCTCTGTTAGTCGAACCATTTTCTCGACCGTGCGGGCGCCCCAGGAACCGGCTTTGACAGTGGGATCGTTGGCCATCACTAATGCCGGGCGACCATCAACCAATCCCTGGCCGGTAACTACCCCATCGGCGGGGTAACCGTCGCTAAGTGCATTCGCTAACTGGCCATCCTCAACAAATGTGCCCTTGTCAAAGAGCAAGGCAACGCGCTCGCGCACGTGCAGCTTGTTGTCGCGAGCCAAACGCTCGGCGCCTTTTTCGGTCAGTGCCGTCGAGGCCGCAACTGCTGCCTGCATCCGGTCATCCATAGGCTTCCCCCGAAGCTGCTAGTTGATCGTCACTCTAGTGCCCGACGTTCGTGCCGACCCAAGCAGTGTTACGCAGTTGAACCAGTTAGCTGGTTTGTCCGCCGTGACGGCGGTCGAAACACTAGTAGCGCGACCATGTTAAGGCTGACGGCAATGATGAGCGGAAAGGTGTAGCTGCCCGTTTGATCTTCGGCCAGACCAAGTAAGAATGGCCCCGCGGCAGCGGCCAAACTCATCACTACTTGCTGCATGCCCATCATTTTTCCGATGCGACGGTGACCAAACAATTCAGCTGCGTACAACCCTTGCAATGGAGCGACGCTGCCGAACGCGACGCCCGTGATAATTGCGAAAATCCAGACCGCTGACAATGGTCCGGCGAACAAAAGTGCCGTCGTGCCAACTCCCATGAATACGTACGTGAGGCGTAATGCATTAACGAGGCCTAAACGATTGACTAACGGGCCGACCATTCCTCGACCGGGAAGGGACAACAAGCCACGGACCGTGGCGATTGTGGTGGCCGTTCCTAAGGCGACTCCCGTCGCCTCAATAGCTGCCACGTGGTGCACCTGGACGGCCACCAAACTCATCATTGATACCCCGACCGCCAGTAGCCATCGACGAACGACCGGGGTAGCCAGAGCTTCACGAACGGTCACAAACCCAGTCTCGTCATCGTCACTTTCGACATCGTGGTGATGATCCGAAGCCGTTCCTTTGTGAACAAACAAAACTGCGGGCAACGCGCATACGACTAAGAAGCCGACCATCGCCCGCATGGCGTCACGCCATCCGTATGCCTCCACAAGCCACCCCGAAAGGCTGAAAGCTACCGGTGCCGCAAACCCACCAAGCACGGTGAGCATGGCAAATGCCGATGGCCGCTCCTTCACCGGCACCAGACGGGTGGTAATAGCCATAGTCGTGTTGTAATACAGGCCAGCACTGGTGACGCCACCTCCAACACCCCATGCAATCAGGAACTCCCAGGGACTTGAAGCACTAGAGGCCCACCACAACGAGGAACACGAAACCACGAGCGAACCGAGCAATACCGGCCGGGCACCAATGCGGTCTAAGAGGTTGCCCGCCAACAGCGCTCCTGCCCCACCCAATAGTGCACTCAGCGAAAAAGCACCCGAGACCATCGCGTTCGACCACCCGGTGTCTTCGCGTATTGGGGTTATGAAAGCACCAAAGGCGTAGAGGACCAGGCCATAGGCCCCGACCGTCAGCAACCCCAATAGCGCGATCGGCAGTCGCCAGGACGGTGTTTTCGTTGTCGTCGTTCCCACGGTAGCCAAAGAGCACCACAAAGGTCCTTGACCGAACACTTGTTCGATGTATGGTGGATGTATGTCGTCCCATATTGCCCCTCTGCAGGGCTCACTTTTTGGAACCACGAGTCCCGATTTCGATACATCCGCCCCCTTCCGACGCATTCAACTCGACAAGTACTGCTGGGTCGACGTCTGCCCCGGGTGGCTTCTTGGTGCTGACACACTGTTTAGCCAGATGCACGAAACGCTTCCCTGGGATGCCTTCGAACGGCCGATGTACGACCGCATCGTTGCTGTGCCTCGATTGTCCTGGTGGGGTCAAGCCACGGCACGCGAACTACCCACCGTTATCCGACGGGGCGCTCATTCCATGAGCCAACGCTATGGGCACGACTTCGACCGGATCGGTTGCAATCTGTACCGCGATGGTCAAGACAGTGTGGCCTGGCACGGCGACCGCATCGGACGTCTCGCGCGTGAACCCGTTATCGGCGTCCTCACTTTAGGAACTGCGCGCCCCTGGCTTTTGCGTCCCAAATATCGGGGCTCAACCATTCGACTCTTTCCAGCCTCCGGCGATCTCATTGTTATGGGCGGTCTCTGCCAAACGCGATGGGAGCACGCCGTCCCCAAGACGTCCATTGTTGGTCCCCGCCTGAGCGTTACCTTTCGTTATGGTCCCGATGATCGCGTTCCTGGCAACGCAATTCTCCGCGACCAAACCGGCCGCCGAGAATTATCAGCAGACGAGCCTGAATCTGGCTAACCAATCTCCAGAATCTTGGGGATGGCGCCAGACAACACCTCGGGGCCATCCGCGCTGACGTGCACGGTGTCTTCAATGCGTACCCCGCCTATGCCACGCAATTCATCATCGATGAGTTGCCAGTTGACCGCGCCAGCAAAGTCCGTTCGAAGTGCGGGATCATCGAGAAGCGCATCGATAAAGTAAATGCCCGGTTCGATAGTGACTACAGCACCGTCGTCGAGTCCTCGATCGGTTCGCAAAAACTGCAGACCGGCCGAACCGGACGGCTCACGACCAGCATCGTAGCCAGCGACATCATGAACTTCAAGACCAATTAGGTGCCCAACGCCATGTGGAAAGAAGAGCGCCATGGCACCTGTCGCGACTAGATCAGCAGGTACCCCACGTAGAACATCGGCTGCCACCAATCCGGCTGCCATTTGTTCGGCAGTAGCGAGATGAATTTCTCGGTACTCCTGACCTGGAACGCAACGGGCAATACCGCTGAGTTGCGCTTCAAGCACGATCTCCCAAATGGTGCGTTGCCACGGGGAAGCCTCACCAACAACCCACGTGCGAGTGACATCGCAGGCGTACCCATCCACACTGGCCCCAGCATCGACCAACAAGAAATCGCCAGCGGCTAATGCCCGGCGACTCGGTGCAAAGTGCAGTACTGCCGAGTTAGGTCCACCGGCAACTATCGAATCGTAAGCCGGACGGTCTCCACCCGAACGCAGGAATTCGGCATCGATCGTGGCCCGTAGTTGATGTTCAGTTTGACCCGCATGGGTATCGGCTACCAGCGCGGCAAACCCAGCGGTGGTCGCCGCAGCGGCATCGCGCATTGCCGTGAGTTCGAATGCATCTTTTTGTACACGCATGTGATGCAGTTGTGCCTGTAATTCATCGTCAATTGGTGACGACGCGCCGATCGCACGCACATTCACGTCGGCCCGACTTGCCAGCCAGCCTTCTAGCTCTCCCAAAGCAAAACCAAGTGGCTCGGTTGCCGCATGCCAAACTTTGTCCGACGCGTCGGGACGTGGCGTAAACAGTTGCCACTCGCCGGACGCATCGACACCAAGAACACCGTCCACTACAGAACGGCCCGCCAGGTACAGGAAATCTGGGTTGCAATAAAACGGATAGTGCATATCCGTGGCTGGAATCTCGACCAGTCCGCCCGCACGAATCAAAACAACATCATTGGGCGCCAACCCCCACCGCGAAAAAGCTTGTAAACGGCGCTGGTCAAGAAGAGGGCTACCCGGCATGCTCATCCTCACGTTGTACTCGGTTGTTTGCTCCGTCGCGCGAATGTCGTATGACTGCAACACATCCGCTAACCCCGTATCTCTAGGCTCAAGTGTCCACAACACATGGAGTATGCGATGCATTGGGTGAAGCGAGGAGCGGCGAACGCTTTCGTTTGTGGCGCCGCAATGTTTCTCATCACTTCGTGCGGATCCACCAATCCCTCCGGAGTGGACGAAGCGGTTATTGAAGCAATCGACACCGACTCACTGTCAACCAGACAGCCAGTTGAAGCGGCCACAGCGACACCAACACCTGAGGTTCCCCCATCGCCGTACCTCATAGGCGAAGCCCCGTCCTGGCGCTATTCAACATCAACCATCGACGGCCAACAGGAAAACGACACACTTACCGTCAAAATGCCCATATTCGAAGGCGGCACGTTCCAAGACGCCCTCAACTCGCCACTGTTTCCTTCATTCTACGAAGCCATCACCGCCGACTTTGATATTGCAGCAGGCCAAAACCCCGAACTCGAAACCCACAGCACAGTGACCGGCACGGTGCTCTTTAGCTCGCCTGGACTAGTCAGCGTCAGCTACCACGTCATTCTCGACACAGCGTCAATGCCACGCGAGGTGACCTATCGCGCATTTATCTTCGACTTGGTCGAGCAACGATTTGTCCTGCCCGGCGAACTCTTTGTCGATGACGCGGCACAAGAGCGAGTCGGCGACCTGATGCTTGGCCTCGTCGTCCAAAAGTATGGCATCGAGCGCGACGATCTCGACCTATCCGCATGGGACGAGGGGTTCGCCTCAATCGTGCCGACACCTACTGGATTGCGGATCGCGTTCGGTCGTGGGCGCATGGTTTCTGACCTTTTCGCCAATGGCGCCGTGGTCGAAATTCCCTGGGGTCGGCTCCATGGCCTCATCCGCGCCGAAATCATCGAACTTCGCGATGCACCGCACGGTGTTGAAATCGTCAAGTCTGACCTCGGATTACCAACGGTTGAAGGCACGGCGACCAGCCTCGAACCCGCCCTTCCCTTCGGAACCCCGACCGACGATGTACTCAACACGCTGGGCATTTTGCTTGGCCCCTCCACCGGGGACACCGATTTCGCCTCACCCGCTAATCTGTGTCCTGACGCCACTGTCGACGCCATCCGCGTCGTTACATGGGGCGATGTGGACGTCGTGTTTTCGCAAGAGTCCGGACTAGTTGGTTGGTTTGTCACGAGCCGCGGCTTTGGCAACGGCTCCAACTTCACGGAGCAGGGCATCGGCATCGAATCCTCGGTCGAACTTCTTAGTGCCGCGTATGAGACCGCGTTTGCCGAACCCTCATCAACCGACATCGACGAGGAAGTGTTCTTCCAGGCTGTGCTCGACTCTGCGGCCATCGGGGGCACAGTCAGCGACGGAGTAGTTACCAACCTGTGGGCCGGCCTCCGGTGTGAAGTTCCGCAAACCTAATAGTGACACTTAATCGATAGGCCGACACGGGTCTGCTCCCCATTCGGACCAACTCCCGGTGTACAACTGCACGTTGGTATGGCCGAGCAGACGTAGCGCTAACAAGTCGGCGCTTGCACTTACGCCTGAGCCGCAATAGACGACAACGGGCTGATCGGGATCACCAATGCCGGCCTGGGCATAGATCGACGCCAGTTGACTCGTGGTCTTAAAGTCCGTGGTGTCTTCCGCGAAATTTTCGGTATTCGGAACGTTAACCGCACCTGGTACATGTCCAAATCGAGCATCAACGTGAAAAGGCTCGCCCGAATAACGGCCCGATGAACGTGCGTCAACAACAATTACTTCATTGGAACGCCCGGCAACTTGGTCGGCAGTGACGAATCGTGTGGACGGAAACGGCTGCTCGGTAAATATGGCTGGTTCAATGCGGCGCGCCGAACCCAGTTCGAGTGGTTCGTTCCAGGCATCAATTCCACCCGCCAACACTGATACATCATGGCCCAGAGCGTCGAGCATCCACCAAAGCCGACCGGCAACTACCCCACCCTGATCGTCATACACAACCACGTGGGTGTGGTCACCGATCCCAAGATTGCTCATGGCCGCGGCGAAGCTAGCCGCCGTCGGTAGCGGGTGACGGCCAGCCTTACCGGCCGGAGCTGAAATGTCGACATCGAGGTCGGCAAACACCGCTCCTGCAATATGGCCTGCCTCGTACACGCCCCGGGCATCGGTGCCATCGAGATACCAACGACTATCAACAATGACGAGATCGGGGTCGCTTCTGTGCGCCGTTAACCAATCGACGCTGACAAATGGGTTCGTTGAGGTCATCGCGATCTCCGGTTAGGTGCTGGGTTGATTATCGACATTAGCCATAACTTGAGACACCTCAGCCATGGCTCCGGCGAGATCTTCAAGCCACACTTCGCTTGCTTCTGTTGTGTCGCAGAACACAAACACCGCGCCATGCACGGCCTTGCCAGTTGCTGCTTCGATGGCGAGAGCGTAGGCCCCCAACTGCAGGCGATACCGCTGCACTTTGGCCTCGAGTTCGACGGCATCAGCAACCAGGTCGGTCTTGTAGTCGACAATAACTAAGCCATCGGGACCATCGACCAACACGTCGATATACCCCTCGAGGAGTTGCTCCCCGATAGGCGCAGCGACGAACACTTCTTTCCAATACTTGCCTGCCGCGGCCAAGCGAACCACCGGGCTTCGCAGAGCTGACAAAGCTAACTGTGTGACCAGGTCGACATGGACATGGACCCCCTCACGACCAGCATGCACCGCTGCCAAATCAGCAACCGCTTGAGGCTGATCCAGGCTGATGTCCTGGAGAACCCCGTGCACAGCACTTCCAATGCGGGTTCCGTCTGGACCCCGCGTGGACCCGAAATTCGCCGGTACACCTTCGACGCCGACCATGGTGGCCTGTGTCGCTATCGCCGTCGCTGAGGTCACCCGGGATCGTTGTGCCGCGATCAATGCTTCGTTGCGTTCTTGGGCCCACTGTTGGTGCGGAATCATTGGCTCTTGGGCCGGGCTCTGATGAGCGACCGCTCCAGCGGAGCGAACATCAGGTAACACCTGCCATTGCGCAAATTCTGACGCACCCCAAAGCATCTCGGCGTTGGTGGGTTGCGCCGTACTTGTTGCCTTGCGTTCCAACCGGCAACATGACACCACAAGGTGATCGACGGCTCGGGTGCACGCAACATAGAGCAACCGGAGTCGTTCGTGATCGTCCATTTGTTCGTCAATTGGGGCGAATCGATCAAATTCGTCGGTCGTCAGATCCTTGTTGATGCGAATGCCGAAACGGTCTGAGTCGGCCGGAAAAACAACCTGCACCCCCTTCGCGCCCGTGACCGCCCGGGAGGTCATCCCACTCACGATGGCAATCGGAAATTCGAGGCCTTTCGCGGCATGAATCGTCATGATTCGTACGGCATCATCGTCGGTTTCGGGAAGCACCGTCTCGGTGACCCGACTGCCGTCGGCCGCCCGCATCGCAACCCACACCAAGTAGTCGCGCAGTGATCCGGCCGCAGCGGACACATACGCTCGGGCATGATCGGCCACGAAGCGGTAGCGACGCCAAATGTCGCGCGGGCGACCTTGCGCAAGGGCCAACTCGTACAACCCCCGCTCGCGGGTGACTCGTTCAATGAGTTGCGGCGGCGACAACCACACACGCTCGCGATGAATCGCCCCGAGCCAGCGCATGGATTCGGCCACCGGGTCGTCGGGATCGAGAGTGTCGGGCAGATCAAGTTGGTGATTCCATGAACCGCCATGATCAATTTTGAAGCGATACAGATCGTCGTCCCCACAACCAAATGCCGCTGATCGCAACGCTGTGGTGAGCGCGAGTTCGTCAGTGGGGTCATCAATGGCTCGCAGCACAGTCAGCAGATCTCGCACCTCGGGTGACTTGTACAACAAAGCACTGGACTCGGCGCGGAACGGCACCTCAGCATCATCGAACGCCTGCTCGAGGTAGCTGAGCGACGTGCGCGTAGGCAGCAGAACGCAAATGTCCCCCAGACGGGCGGGCCGGTGACCGGCGTCGTCGCTCACCTGCCAGCCATCAGCAAGAACAGTCTGTACCGCGGCCACGACCTCGGCTGCCTCGAAACGAGCAACATCCGCCGCCTTGCCATCGGTGAGCGGATCGGGTCCAAGCAAGGTGACCGCCGGTCCCTTGGGTTGATCATCGCGAGCCGCCTGCAACACCTGATAGGCAGGCTGCGAACCAGGCTCATGTTGGATCAACAGTCCGAACACTTTGTTCACCCAGTCGACGACACCAGCAGTGGAACGGAAATTCGTGACCAGATTACGAATCGGTTGACCAAACTGCTCAGCAGCAGCGAGGTAAAGCCGAATATCGGCACGCCGGAAACGGTAGATCGATTGTTTAGGGTCACCGACAAAGAACACGCGCCCCGGGTCGGGCGTGAATTGGGTCCAGTCGAGCAGTTCGTCGCCTTCATGAGGTGTGGCCGCTAGCAGCAACGCCAACTCGATTTGGATTGGATCAGTGTCCTGAAACTCATCGAGCAAAAGCCGTTGATACCGGTCCCGAAGCCGCTCGCGAACGTCAAGGCCTGTGTCTGGGTCGACGAGCATCCGTCGGGCAAACACCAGCAAATCGTGAAACTCGAGGCGGCCTTGACTTCGTCGTGCTTGTGCCGCTTCAAGTGTCTGGGCAGCCATGTGCGATGCAAGGTTGAGTACGGCTGCCTGGGCAATTTCGGAACGGAGAAAAACGACCAGGTCTTGGGTGGCCGCTACCTGTTCGCGAACGTTCTCCAGCAAACCGTCCCAGTTGCCCGCTTTACCCGCCTTCCGACGCCCGATATCGAAACTGAATAGGAGGCGGAACTGTTCCAGTTCGTCGTCGACCTCACGGAGTTCACGGGCGAACGTACTGAACCCGGCCAACTTTATAAACATCTTGTCATCGCCGTCCGCACAAAAATCGCACAGCCGATCAAGCGCATCGATCCGCTCGATCACCTCGCGAAGGTCCAGGGCCGGCACCGGTTGAGATGCGAGGTCGACGCGCTCCTCGACCATGTCCCAGCTTTGATCAAACAGACGGGCAACCGCCTTGAGATGACTGATCGAAATTTGGGCATTGATCGCAAAAAGTAGGGCCCGTTCGGCTGTTGGATCGTCGAACAGCGTGTCGGTGAAAATACGCCAGCGATCCTCAAACTCGAGTTGACTACCAATTTCATCCAGAACTTCGAGCCCCGGAGGTAACTTCGCTTCGATGGGATGCTCAGCTAACAGGCGTTGGGCAAAGGAATGCAACGTAGAGATCGCCGCCCCATCGAGATCGGCAATCGCCGCGTGAATGAGATCGGCCTGATGCTTGGTCAACCCCGGACCATTGGGGTCGCTTTTAAGCGTGTCCAACAAACGAAGCCGTATTCGGGTGCGAAGTTCGGCAGCAGCCTTTTCGGTAAAAGTTATGGCCGCAATCGAATGTAAAGGGATGCCACTCAAGATGAGCGCAACAATTCGATCGACCAATGATCGCGTCTTGCCGGACCCAGCGCCCGCCTCGACGAACAGGGTTTGATCGAGTTGTCGCGCGATGTCGTCGCGTGCCGGTTGATCAATCAGCACGGAGCTTCGCCTTCTAACTCCGCGGCCTTCGCCGGATCGGTCAGGTGGAGATAGCTACGGACCTCGGGGTTGGCCATCTTGGCCAACCACTCGCGATAGCGATGTTGGGTTCCGCCGCCATCGGGGTCGCAGTAGTGACAAGAAACGAATCTCTGGGCTCGGGACTCGGCCGTGGGATGAGCAATAAACATGCCGGCAGCGATGCCATCGACCATCGTGGTGAAGACGTAGTCGAAACGACGCTGCACAGCGTCGGTGAGTTGGTAACCAATCAGCTTCTGCTGCGATCCGCGAGTAAACCAATAGGCGCTAAATACCGCCGCATCCGCTTGTCCAACCGCGGCACGCGCTGCCATGGCGTAGATCGGCAACTGCAACTTGGTTCCACCCTGATCGGGTTCGTCTTCGGACAGCTTCTTAAAGGCGAAATCGGAACCGGTCTTGTAATCGAGCACCCGGAGACCGCCATCTTGTTGCTGGTCGATGCGGTCAACGCTGCCACGGAATCGAAGGGTGCGCCCGTCTGGCAGACCCCACTGCACCGCAGGCTGCTCGCCTCCAGGCATTCCGAAGCGCAATTCGGATTGAAAAATGCGACTTTGTGTTTGCGCCCGCAACATGTTGTCGCTGGCAAGTACCGAATGCAGTTGACGCAGCAGTGCCGCTCGGTCTTGGTGCCAGAAGATACGTCGACCGGTAAGGCCGCGAGACTCGTAGTGGTGGAATTCTTCTTCGGCGAGTTGGGTGATCCGTCGCAGATCGGTGGCCGTCCAACACTCGCCTGGAGTGAGCTGTTCTTCAGTGGGGCGAGCAAGGACCTCGGTAATAAATTTGTCGAGCACCCCGTGCACAATCTGCCCAGCATCCATAGGGCTGATCGAAAGACCTTCTTCGGGATCCTCCACCACGTCGACCCGAAGGATGTGACGAAACAAGAACTGATGCGGGCACGAGCCCCAGGCTTCGAGACGGGTGGGCGACATTATCTGGCCGGCCGCTGTCGGGTCGGGAAGGTCGAGATGCGAGAGATTGCCATCGAATCGCGTGAATGCGGCACTAGTGCGGGCCTCCACTAGCTCATACCCACGAGCCAAGTTAGGCAGGCGCGCGACAACCGAGGACTCGGGAGCGTCATCGGGTTGCAAGAGCAGGGCCCGCAGATTGTATTCGTGTGATGATGCCGGAAAGGGCTGCGCCAAGATTCCCGCTATGTGGGAGTGCGACGAGGTATGCCAAGGGGCGACAGGCAATTCGCCGCCATTGAGTTCGGTCTCGCCAAGTGCTTCGGCTGACTTGAGCGCCCACCGACTTGGCAAGCGCTCGGTGCTTCGACGCAGATCACCACGTGGCCACAGCAACGTGGTGTGATCCGACGACGCCATGATTGCTAACAATCGTCGGTGATCATCGTTGATTTGTTGCGATCGCAGTGGCAACGCCCCACCAACAGCCTGGCGTTCGCGGTCGGGCAAAAGTGAATCGTCTCCGGCTCGGCGGGGCAAAACACCTTCGGCTGCGCCCACGACGAAAACTCGTTCCAGACAAAGGCCAATGGCTGCGCCCAAGTTGGCAACAAGCACGCCGCCTCCGAGGTGACCAACATGTCCGACGCTGCTAGCAAGTTCTTGTTCAAGGGTGCGGCGCAATACCGCGGCGGTAGGCGGTTGGCCGATTCCGTCCAAATCGCCAAGCCCGTCGACAATGTTGACTATGGCATCGAACGCACGAATCTCGGCTTCGGGCCAACCTGTTTGGTCGTCACCCAGGTACCAGACAATCAAACGATGAGCCCATCGTGCCGCCTGTTGCCAGGTCTTGAAGGTGCGGGGGGCAGTGTCGGCAATGAGGCGGCCCACGAACCCGTTGAGTCCCTCAGCCCATTCGGCTTCACGTTCGTTGCGGCGGATCTTCCAGTCCTGAGCCTCTCCAGTTCTTTCTTGCTCCGCATCAGCCCGACGGTCGCTGGCATACCGTTCCAAACGGCTAGCCCAGGAGTCGGCCCCGAGCACCACACCAGCGGACCGACTCACGCGCTCCCAAGCCGCTGCTGGCACAATCATTCCGTCGTTGCGCAGTGGAGCGGAGGTAATTACCCCAAGCACCTCACTACGCCGGTAACTGAAATCGGGCAGTCGCAGCAAACCAAGCAGTGTGCGTCCTGCGACGCTCTCCGCTAGTTGTTGCGGAGCTTGCCCATTAACGGGGATAC
>CAXMUI010000017.1:0-3834 GCA_964196475.1 uncultured Acidimicrobiia bacterium | reverse complement strand
TCGCCACCACCGGTGCCCGTACCGGGGACGCCAGTACCCGGCTGAGCATCCAAAATCGATTCGGCCTGAACGGATTCGGTCTCAAGGACTTCAGGCTCCTGGTTGCGCCAAAATTCAACAATGTCACGGACCTCTTGCTCGGTTACCCAAGCCCCCTGAATACGAGTAGCTATCGAAGATGCCGCGGTGACCATCAACATGTCGCCCTGCCCAATGAGGCGCTCAGCACCGGCTTGGTCCAGGATGACGCGACTATCAGTGAGACTAGAAACAGCGAAGGCCAACCGAGTCGGAATATTAGCTTTAATAATACCGGTAATCACATTGGTCGACGGACGCTGCGTAGCAATGATCAGGTGAATACCCACGGCACGGGCCTTCTGAGCAATACGACAAATCGAGTCCTCAACGTCGCGTGCGGCAACCATCATCAAATCGGAAAGTTCGTCCACCACGACCAATATTTTCGGGAGTCGTTTGTAGGTCTTGGGCTCTCCATCGGGGCCAAGTTCGCCCAATCCGACTTTGATTTTGCCGCCATCGACGGCCTTGTTATATCCGTCGAGATCGCGGAACCGGACCGACGACAGTAACTCGTAACGGCGATCCATTTCGCGGCACGCCCAAGCTAGTGCATTGGCGGCCTTCTTGGGATCGGTAACCGGTTGCGTGAGCAAATGCGGGACACGTTCGTACTGCGTCATCTCGACCATCTTTGGGTCGATGAGAATCATGCGCACTTCTTCTGGCGTGGTGCGCATGAGGATCGAGGTGATGATCGTGTTGATGGCCGATGATTTACCCGAACCGGTGGCGCCAGCGATAAGAATATGAGGCATCTTGGCCAGATTCATCATGTGGGTCTTGCCCGTGATGTCTCGACCAACCGGAACCGTAAGCGGTCCAGTGGCATTGCGGGCCTCGGCAGACTGCAACAGGTCGCCGAGGGCGACGATCGAACGCTCCTGGTTGGGAACCTCAACACCAATGGCCTGACGACCAGGGATCGGTGCCAAAATACGCACATCAGGACTGGCCATGGCATAAGCAATATCGCGATGCAGGCTCGTGACACGGGCCACCTTGACCCCAGGTCCGAGTTCAAGTTCGTACCGGGTCACGGTGGGACCAACCACCATGCCCACAAGGCGAGTCTCTACGCCGTGAGCGGCAAGCGCATGTTCAAGTATCCGGCCTGCTTCTTCGATGAATGTATGGTCGACTTCTTGATCGCCGCCTGAACCCAACAACTCCATTGGTGGAAGCTCCCATGGAGATCCGTCCATGGCCGAACGTAGGTCAATTTCGAGTTGATCCGCTGACTGAATCGCGGGAAGTTTGATCTTGGGTTTCTTAACCTTGGACGCCTTGGGGGCCGGAGTCGGGATTGCGGCAACCTTCGCTGGCGCAGTCTCGGGTTCGTGGGTAGGCACCTGATGAGTGGAACCTTCGTCTGCCGCCGGAGCGGACTCGAAGGACTCGGCCACGCTGGCCCATGCCCGCTTCAGACCCTTACCTACTGCGGAAACCGCATCAAGAACAACACTCAAACGCCCCCTGGTTAGGACAAGCATTCCAACAATTCCGAGAGCGCCGAGTACCAGACCAGCACCCAACCGGGCAGCGACGGCCGCCAGCGGCGAACCGATAGCAAATCCGATTACACCGCCCGCGTCTGCAAGACCTTCGGTCCCCGTAGACCACACGGGGTTGCCGCGGATTACATGGAGCAATCCGGCAACAGCCACGGTTACAAGAATTGACCCCACCGCCATGCGGATCGACTCATCGCGTCGCGCATCAACTTCCTTCTTGGTCTTCGCTCCTTTAGGAGCATCTTCGGACAGTTCTGGGCCTCGAATAAGCAGAACTCCCAACGCCACGAGCGCCAATGGAACAACAAACTTGGCGACGCCGACTGCTCCGCCGGCGAACCAATCCAGACCCTCGCCCAACGGTCCTACAACATCTACATAGATACCGAGTGCCGCCACGAAGCCAACCATGATCAAGATCAGGCCAGTTAGGTCAGCGCCGTGCCCATCAAAGGCCATTGCGAGTGACTTCTTAAGGCGTTGCGTCGGACGCGCTCCTGCAGACTTTTTCTTGGACACGAAACCTCCAAGGTTTCTTCTTAGGCCCCAGAATTTTGGGTCTCCACCCGTGCGAATTAGGTTAGTCGGCGTTCCCGACATTTTCTGGGCAATTGCCGAAGCAATCACCTCACCTGGGTTAGACGCTCAGCACTACCGGCACGATCATTGGACGACGCCGAGTGCGATTGGCTACGAATCTGCCAGCGGCACGGCGAATCTTCTTCTCAACCTGCTTGGGTTCCGATGCCCCCGCAGCAAATGCGTCGAGCACAGCGCGGCTAACTTCTTCGATGAGATCGGATTCGAGTTCGGACGAGAATTCGTCGGGAAGCCAACCTCGGGCAACAACTCGCGGCTCGCCCACCATCTCGTCGTGATCGAAGTCGACAGGCACGATTAAGCTGACAAACCCATCGTTGCCAAGCGTGCGCCGGTCTTGGATGGGTTGGTCGTCAAACGAGCAATCGAACCCGTGCCGGTAAAAGTACGCTCCTGGCTGAACTTTGTAATCGATTGTGAGCCCGCTATCGCTCAGGGTGATCTGGTCGCCGTCTCGGGCCAACAACATATTGTCGTCGCTTAGCCCAAGTGACGCAGCGAGGTCGAGATGGGCCGCCAAGTGTTGATGTTCGCCGTGTACCGGCACGAACCACTCGGGGTTGGTGGCCTTATGCAGGGCAATCAACTCGTCCTGTTTACCGTGTCCGCTGGTATGAATTCCCAACTTGCCCGAATGCAAGACCTCGGCACCGCGCTCGGTGAGATTGTTGATCATCCGAGCAATTGCTGCCTCATTACCAGGAATCGGCGTGCTGGAAAGCACAATAACGTCGTTGTCGGTCAGCTTTATCCAACGACTGTTACCCGCCGCTGCCACTGCCAAAGCGGCCCGCTCTTCGGCTTGGCTGCCGGTAGACACAACGCAGACGCGACCATCTTCGAAGTCGTCGACCTCGGAGATATCGATGAAAGATCGTTCCGGAATTTTGAGAATACCTAGCTCGCGGGCCAGTTGCATATTGCGCTTCATTGACAAGCCCATGGTGGCAATTACACGGTCATGGGCAAGTGCGGACGCCACAATCTGGGCAACGCGGTGAACATGACTGGCGAAACAGGCAGTAATTATTCGTTGACCGGGGTATTCGTCGAAAATTTTGTCGATCACGGGACCGATCTCGGTCTCGCTCGCGGTGCTCCCTGGTCGGTCAGCATTCGTAGAGTCAGCCAGCAAGAGTCGAATCCCGGTATCGGCCGAAACCGCCTCGATACGGGCCAGGTCGGTCACACGACCGTCGAGCGGTGTGGGGTCGAGTTTGAAATCACTCGAATGCAAGATGACGCCTTGTGGCGTCGTGATCAGCGAGATCAACCCGCCCGGAACCGAATGAGTAACTGGGAGAAATTCAATGGAAAATGGGCCGATCTGGTGAGTCTCCCCATCGCGCACCGTGCGCAGATCGGCCTTGCCCATCGTGCCACCTTCGGTCAGCCGATGACGCACGAGGCCCAAAGTGAACGAAGATCCGTAGACCTTGCATTCAACGTGACGCATGAGATAGGCCAACGCCCCAATGTGGTCTTCATGGCCGTGCGTGAGGACAACGGCTTCGACATCGTCCCAGCGGTCTTCGAGGTAGCGGAAATCGGGAAAGATTGAGTCGACACCGGGAGTGATTTCATCGGGGAAGAGTTGCCCACAATCCAAAATGACAATACGGCCGTCGGTCTCGATTGC
>CAXMUI010000016.1:0-19754 GCA_964196475.1 uncultured Acidimicrobiia bacterium | reverse complement strand
GATGGCGAAGAAATTCCCGTCATTGTCCCCGAAAGTACTGGTCCTACGACCAGTACTAAAAAGAAAAAGCCGTCGACTAATTCTGGTCGAGCAAGTTCGGGAGGCGGCGCCCATGGGTCCCGTCGTCCCACTAGTCGCCCCGCTCGGAAGCGTCGCAGCAATGATCCTGCTGCCACCGAATCGAGTAAGGCAAGCGGTACAAAACCAGTAAAACCAACGAAGAATTCCAGCGGACGGATCACCCCGAAAAAACATAAGTAGGGCTCGTCAAACAACATGTTTGTCTGAAAACCGCAGGATTTCAGCGTTTAGCAGCAAGGAGAGAACGATATGGAATGGATAGAAACTACCGGAGAAACCATCCAGGACGCCCGCGACCGGGCCCTCGATGGCCTAGGAATCGCCTTCAACGACGCCGAAATCGTAGTTGTTGAGGAACCCAAAAAGGGTTTCCTGGGAATGGGTAAGACCGAAGCACGGGTTCGTGCTCGGGTGAAACCCACTCGCCCACCCGAAAGGGTTGATAGTCGGGATCGCGGACGCAACCGCACACGCGGGAAGAGCAATAGTCGGTCTGGTGGTAACAAGAACCAAAACCGCAGTCAAGGCAATCGTGAAAGCGGCCAAGGCAACGGTTCTGGTGATCGATCTGGCAAGGGCAATAGCTCAAACAAGAGCAACAAGCAGCAAGGCGCCAAAGATGGGGCTAGCCGCGACGATGGCAACAAAGCCAGTAATCGCGACAACACTAATAAGAAGAATGGCTCCAACAGGGGCCAATCCACAGAACCAAAGAAAGCGTCCTCGGGTAACCGACAAGCCAAGGAGAAAGCACCCATGGAAAAGACTGGTCCAGTAATGGATGCCGCCGAACAGGCTGATGTTGTCCGCGACTTTCTTGAGGGTCTAACCAATGCCTTTGGTCTCGAAGGAGACGTTGTTCCTGTGCAGTTGGACGATACGTCCTATGAGGTGCAAGTAAACGGAGCCGACCTCGGCCTTATGATTGGGCCCAAGGGCGGCACGTTGCAGTCGATTCAAGAAATCGCTCGCACCGCGGTGCAACAAGAAGCCGACGGCAATCTTGAAGGCCGCGTTCATGTCGACATTGGGTCTTACCGGGCCAAGCGCCGCGAAGCCCTCACCGAGTTCGCCGTTCGTTTGGCTGAAGACGTGAAGGAATCGGGAAACAAGAAGGTTCTACAGCCAATGTCCGCTTCGGACCGCAAGGTAATTCATGATGCGCTTACCGACATCGACGGTGTAGTTACTACATCCGAAGGTCGCGAACCATCACGTTACATCGAGATCTCCGCTACTAACTAGCACGAGATTCGAAAGGCCCGGCACCCTGTATGGGGTGCCGGGCCTTTCTTCGTTTTACGCCAGAAGCAATGAATGGTTGGTGATCAGGTTGTCGTTGTGGGCTATCGGTAGGCTGTTGGCATGCACATCAATTCAGTAGACGAGTTGACGGCGCAGTTTCCGGCCCTGGTGGCCGAACTGGAGCGAAGTCAAACCCTTGGGACGATTGGCCCACGCGATTTGGAGGATCACCTTCAACACGCCTTGGGTTATAGCGCTGTGCTAACGGCCTTGGGAATCTCCTCTGGCAAATGCGCCGATCTAGGCCCAGGCGCCGGCCTCCCGTCGCTGGTTATAGCGGCCACACTGCCAGCAACAGACTGGACCCTCATTGAGCGACGAGAACGGTCCGTCGCCCGACTCGACATCACCATTTCACGGGTTGGTTGGATAGATAAGGTTCGTTGTTGGCTGGGTGACGCGGAAGACGCCGGGCGCGACCTTCGCGATCAATTCGATCTGGTTGTCGCCCGCGGATTTGGACCACCAGCGATGACCGCCGAATGCGCCGCACCACTGTTGCGCATTGGTGGCACCTTATTGGTTAGCGAACCACCCGGTGAGCAGGCCCGGTGGCCTACTGAAGGGCTACTCACTCTAGGGCTAACCCCAAACCCTCAAATAGATCCTCTGTATTGGTCGGCCACTAAGGTTTTAACGACCCCCGACAACTTTCCCCGTCGTGTGGGTGTCCCGCGCCGGAAACCTCTTTGGTAATTGTTTCACGTGAAACTTTATAGGGACTCACACAGCGACCAAGTCTGAATAGTGCCCGTTCATGTTTCACGTGAAACATGAACTCCACTAATGGCCTCCCCCCCACCGTTTTACGAAATATCTCCGGGGTGGTTCCCCAATCATGAATTGAACAGTGTTAGCGTCGTGGGCTAACTGGAGGTTCACTATGAACGAGGGTCGGAAGCCCGAATTCGATACTACTGATCCAGTAGTTCGCCAAACACTAGAAGAGTTGGTAGACAGCCGCCCTGCTTTGCCACGAGTAATTGCGATCGCCAACCAAAAAGGCGGGGTAGGTAAGACGACGACAACGGTCAACTTGGGGGCCGCATTGGCGGATCTCGGCTACCGCACGCTGGTCGTGGACCTTGATCCTCAAGCTAATGCCAGTACTGGTCTAGGCCTCGATCCCCGTAGTCTCGAATCGTCGATGTATGACGTCATTTTGCGAGATATGCCGATGGAAGACGTCATCGAGTCAACCGAAGTGAAGAACCTCTTTGTGGGGCCATCTAGCCTTGATTTGGCTGGGGCGGAGATTGAGTTAGTCCCCGCCTTTTCACGTGAGCGCAAGTTGAAAGTTGCCATCGATTCTGTTCTTGACGACTACGACTACGTTCTAATCGATTGTCCGCCATCGTTGGGCCTTATTACCGTAAATGCCTTGGCCGCGGCTAAAGAGGTCCTTGTCCCTATTCAGTGTGAGTACTACGCCCTCGAAGGGCTTGGACAACTTATTCGCAATGTGCATATGGTCAAGAGCAATCTCAACCCCGAACTACATGTCTCGACCATTGTCCTGGTTATGTACGACGCCAGGACCAAACTTTCCGCCCAAGTTGCGGAAGAGGTCCGAAATCACTTTGGCGAAAAGGTATGTCGTCAAGTGGTTCCTCGATCAGTGCGACTTTCTGAGGCACCCTCGTTTGGTCAACCGATAACCACATTCGACCCTACATCTCGTGGGGCAATTGCTTACCGTCAAATTGCTTTGGAGGTGTCTGGTGGCCCGGCGTAGTGGACTAGGACGAGGTTTGGGGGCGTTGATCCCCGGCGAAACCGACGAAACGCATGCTGTTGTGGATGGGGGAGGGTCGGCGTACCGCGAGTTGCCCATTTCGGTAATTTCTCCCAACCGATGGCAACCACGCGAGGCCTTTGACGAGGACGACCTCGCGTCCCTAGCCGCCTCCATCGCGGCTATTGGCGTACTGCAACCAATTTTGGTTCGCTCGGTAGGTGACGCCGAGTATGAGCTTATTGCTGGCGAACGCAGGTGGCGAGCGGCGCAAATGGCAGGATTAACGGCAATCCCAGCCCTAATTCGTGAAGCGGCGGACCAATCTTCACTGGAACAGGCGGTTGTGGAGAACCTCCACCGAACCGACCTCAATCCGCTGGAAGAAGGAGCGGCCTACCAGCACCTCATCGACGAGTTTGAACTTACGCAGGATCAGGTCGCGAAACGGGTAGGCAAAAGCCGATCAGCAGTAACAAATTTGCTCCGACTCTTTCAGTTGCCACCTGAGGTTCAAGCCATGTTGGCCTCCGGAGCCCTCTCCGCCGGCCACGGACGTGCCCTATTGGGTGTCGAGTCCGCCGCTGAGCGAGTCCGTATGGCCAAGGTGGCGGTGGCGAAATCAACGTCCGTTCGCGAGCTTGAGCGACAGGTTAAAGGACAAGAATCGGCTGGTCAGACGGGATCCGCCGGAAAATCCACCGGCTCCGCATCGAAGAAGGCACCACCGGTGTTGAAACCTCCTGCCTTGCTGGAACTCGAAGAATTGCTGGAGGACCACCTAGCGACGCGCGTCGAGGTAAACCTGGGATCCGGCCACGGCAAACTCATTGTGGAGTTTGCCGACCTTGATGATCTAGAACGTCTGTACTTATGCATGGTTGATGGTAAAAAAGACCACGAATAGCAAGGTTTCAGCGCGCGAGTCTCAAGTTGAGGCGCGGACTTTCTGAAGCCTTAAGTAAAACTTAAGGCTTTCCCACACCAGGGGATAACCCTGTGGATAACTACCATTCGACGGGGTTTGTGAGCCACGCGGTGACCGCCGTCGCCAGCGACTGAGCCAAATCAGGCACAGAGGTCGTTGATGGTCCAAACCGGCAAACAACAGCAGGCATTCGAGTTTCGCGTAGAACTGGTGTTCGCATACCAACAGGGGAGTGCACGACGGCAAACCACACGTCGGGAACTTGGAGCGAAATTACCTGGGCTAGGTGATGTCCACCGACCGACTGAGACCCCTCGGTACGAAAATACGAAAGCACCATGCGTTCAGGGTCGTCGCTGAGCAGACCGACATAGCCAGTAGCATCAAATTCGTTGGCAGCTTGTGCATGACGGGAACCATCTGGATCGGTAATCACCACAACGTCGATGCCGTGTGAACGCAAAAAGCCACCGAGAGCATCGGCAAGGTCGGCATTGCCACCAAAGTCGCCGATCATGATTCTTCCGGGTGTATCCGCGGCATCTGCAGCAGAGCGTAAACGCTCTCGTTCGCGCACGTTTCCTACCGACGTTTGTGTCGTTCGGTGAGCAATACGTCCCAGCGCCGCAAAAGTATCGCGACCACACAAACCATCGGCAGTTAACGCGACATTACGTTGAAACTCCTCAATTGAACTCTCGGTATTATGACCAAATATGCCATCAACCCGGCCACAATCGAAGCCAAGTGAGCCCAAACGACGCTGTAACTCAAAAACGTCGTCACCTCGCAACATTGGTTGGCGAAAATAGAGTGTCCGGTCACCAAAGTGATGGTCTGCCTCAACTAAAGCCCGCCATGTCTGGCGGCCACACGATCCGTCTTCCTCAAGGCCGCGACTGCGCTGAAACGCAATCACCGCAGCTTTGGTTTCGAATCCATAGGTCGCGGGCGGGTCAATGGTGGTGAAAAATCCAGCATTCCCTAGCCGGCAGCGAAGATCATGAACAGCAGGGCCAGCAGCGTCGAGGATCAGTGGTAACGCATCGGTTGACACAGATGACCTCCAAGCTGTAGCGACACCCTTGTGTCGGGAACTGAACACCCAAACGGTAACAGCAAACGACCCCCGAACAGAATTTGTTCCGGGGGTCGAACACGTTGGAGCTAGAGGGCGCATGCGCCCAAGGTGCTAGACCAAGAACTCGTCGAGATCCTCGAGAATCGCAGCCTTTGGCTTAGCGCCAACCAGGCGTTTGGCGACCTCGCCGTCCTTGAAGATCAAGAGCGTTGGAATGCTCATGACTTCGAAACGCCGAGCAATATCGGAGGCCTCGTCGACGTTGAGCTTGGCAATCGACACCTGACCAGCAAGTTCATCGGCCAACTCTTCGAGAACCGGGGCGATCATCTTGCAAGGACCGCACCATTCCGCCCAGAAATCAACCAATACAGCACCATCGGCAGAGCCAACGAGCTCGTCAAATGTGTCGTTAGTGAGGGTTGTAATGCCTTCAGCCATGATATTTTTCCTTCCACCACGATGCGTGGTGCACCGTGGGCAAACTTTGTGATCTTGACGCTAGCGCACGCCAACGATCCTTACAGGTAATGAACCCCGACAAGGTAGGTCGGCATTCCCTATTTTTGTTCTTCGCTGCCGAGGCGCTCATCACTGGGCGACCGAGGACACGGCCGCCATGTCACCGGACTTTTGCACACCTCGCCTTGGGCGCTGCGCTGCTTAGGCCTATTGGTCTTCTAGCCAGCGCTCGGCGTCGATAGCGGCCATGCAGCCACTGCCGGCGGCGGTAATCGCTTGGCGGTAGTGATCATCTTGCACATCGCCACATGCGAAGACGCCAGGAATCGCCGTGTAAGTGGAATCGGGGAGGGTTACGAGATAGCCGTTGTCTTTGAGTTCAAGTTGGCTGGAGAACAGGCTGGTATTGGGACGGTGGCCAATCGCCAAGAAAATACCAGCAACATTCATCTCGCGTTCGTCGCCAGTGACGGTGTCCTTAACGCGAATGCCTTCAATCTTGGTTTCGCCTAGATAGGCGACAACCTGCGTGTTCCACACCAAATTAATTTTGTCATTCGCCGCGGCACGGTCTTGCATGATCTTGGAGGCGCGTAGCTCGTCGCGACGAACCAGGAGGTTTACTTTGGAAGCAAACTTCGACAGGAACATAGCTTCTTCGATAGCCGAGTCGCCGCCGCCAACAACGGCAATTTCGACGTCCCGGAAGAAGAACCCGTCGCAGGTTGCACAGGTCGAGAGGCCGTGGCCAACTAGTTGTGCCTCGTTGGGAAGACCCAACATGAGCGATTGCGCACCAGTGGAGATAATGAGTGTTTCGGACCGGTACGTAGGCGCTACGGCCTCAGGGTCGCCAACCCAAACACCAAAAGGACGGGACGAAAGATCAACCCGTGACGCTTTGACCATCTCCAGTTCAGCACCGAAGCGCTGAGCCTGGCCGCGGAACATTTGCATAAGTTCAGGGCCCATAACGCCCTCAGGAAAGCCCGGATAGTTCTCGACCTCGGTGGTTAACATCAGCTGACCACCGGGTTGGTCGGAAGTGGACGATGGTTCACCTTCAAGCACTAGTGGCTTAAGGTCCGCTCGAGCGGCATAGATCGCGGCAGTAAGTCCAGCAGGTCCTGAGCCAATGATGATGGTCTGGCGCACGTCGGTCATTTTGAAGTCCTTGAAAGTACAGAGGGGGAAAACGTAGTAAGGAATAAACCTCGGTATGAGGCCCTGCTATTCCCGGTAAATGGCAGCGACTACCCAGCGGCGTTGTGAGGCCGTTTACGCCACAGCAGCATTCCGATCAGCGAGAAGACGCCACCCAAAATGAAATAGGCCAGCCAGACTCGTTCGCCGAGCGCTTCGTTCAGGCCACGGGTTGCACCAATCACCAACAAGATCAAGGCAACAACAGCGAGAACAGCAACAATGATGCCGTAAACGGCAGTACGCGCAATGTTGATCGCGGGACCGGATGTCTTGATTCTGACGGTGTCGACCTTGTCGACGATCTTACTTGTGGCCAACTGAGGCCAGTTATCAGGTATTCCGGGGATGCTTGCTGCCTTTTGGACAGGAGCATCGCTTGAAATTGGTTCGGGAGTCGACGCATCGGTCATATTCGCAGCCTAGAGCACGAGCAACGGCGTAGCACCCAGCAAATAAGACAAACGGCTGTTAGAGGAGCGGTTCGGCGTCGGTGATTACTACGCAATCCGTTAACGAAAGCACTGTATAGACCGGGATTCCTTCGACCGTTTGCACAAGAATAAGCAGCTCAAGGTCGGCGACCACGGTGAAGACGGCTGATTCAGCAATCGGCCCGAAGTTGCTACTACAGGGGATTGGTTCGGCGTCGGTGTTGGCTGGGTCAGCGGGGGCATCGAACAGAAGTTGCGCAACGACGTCATTGGCAACATCGGTCTTGGTGAGTTGGTCCAGCGCAATCCGTCGCCCGACTATCCCACTGCTGTCTTGGCCATCGCCAGATGCACCATCGTCAGGAGCGATCTCAGCAGGTGCTTCCTCGGCCACGGCTTCTTCTGTGGTCGCCTCATCCGCGGGAAACGCTTGGGACAGATCTGTGGCTGAATCTTGGTCGGACTCGGCCCGGGCCTCAGCGGAGCCCTCGACAGCGGCCGCTGACTCTAAGCCCTCTTCGGAATCGTCGCTGGTGGAATCAGTAGTCGAACCAGCAATCTCAGCGGCCTCTGCGACTGGGGCAGAAGCCGCCGAGTCTGCTGTTGTGTCACTGGCGACACTAAAGGAGTCGGAACTATCTGATTCCGAAAATACAAACGGCACAGCCAACATCACGACGGCCACGGCGGCGGCTACCGATGCCCACCTAATAGCGACACGGGATCGTTGGGCTTTGGCAGCAGTCAGGGAAGTGACATTGGGAGCGGTAGCGGAAGCAGCAAGAGCGGCCGCAATGGCTGTATTGCGCACCGCATCGGAGGGGTAAGAAACCGGAGCCGAGCTAAGTACGGCGAGGCCGCGAAGCTCGGCCACTTGGGCGAGGAGTTCGGGGGACCCTTCAATGCGCGCCACCTCGTCGGTTGTGGCCTCGCCATCGAGGTAGGCCGAAATGGCCTCGAAGTCGTCGTACACAGTCATGATTGGTCTCTGTTTGGACGTTGGGTGGGGTCGTCCTGGTTCCCGAGAACGTCAGCTAATCGTTTACGGCCTCGGGCAATGCGAGATCGAACGGTACCGGGGGGGATTTCGAGCGTGGCAGAAATCTCGGCGTAGTCCATCCCAAGTTGATCGCGAAGTATGACAGGGGCACGAAATTCGGGAGGCAGTGTGGCCAGGGCGGCGTCGATTTCTAGACGGTCGGCAATCTCGGTAGCAATGTTGATGGAACCGTCATCTTCGAGTATCGATTCATCGGGAATTCCGGGAATTGGTCTGCGGCCGCGGCGACGCATTTCGTCGAGGCATGAGTTGGTGGTGACGCGGTACATCCAGGTGGTGAACTTGGATTTGAACATGAATCGATCGAGACGTTTGGTGAGGGTGATGAGCGCTTCCTGTGTGGCGTCGGCAGCGTCGGCGTCATTGCCTGTCATACGTCGGCAGATGGCATACATCTGGTTGTAGTGACGCCGGAGCAACGTGTCGAGGGCGCGTTGATCCCCGGCTTGAGCCGCTCGCACTAGCGCGTCGTCATCCAGTTCCGTCTTGATAGGACAAAGCGTAGTTGCAAGGAATCAAGGGGCAAGCGATGGAAGAAAGCCTCCGCCGTATAGCGATGACCGACTCGGCGGCGAAGAGCAGTTAAGAGGGAATGATGCTGATCTCACTGATGGCGGCTTTGACTCGGGGGTTGGGTGGATCATCTCCAAGATCAGTGATCCAGAGGAGGATGTGTTGGGCGTTGCGGCCACCTAGATCAATGCGGGCTTGGTCGCTTATACCGGCTTGCGTTGCGATAGGTTCGCCCCACTGGTCGAGGGTGGATGGCGTGGTTTCGGCGTCGCTTACATAAATGTGCGCGGTCCAACCGTTCGTGGGGGAGTGGACTACGAGAGTCGCCAGAGCAGTGACTTGATTGAGTTGCACGATGACGCCGACGCCGGACTTGAGGTTGCCGAATTGGCGGTTGCTGTACCCCTCGGTTGTCCAGACCGTGGTTTGGTCGGCGTCAACCAGAAGCGGGGTAAGGGTGTCGTTTTCGCCGGGATCGCCGGAGCCTTCTGGATCAAAGCTGATCAAGTTGACGATGCGAAGGGGAAGATCGACGTTGTCCGCATCGGCGTCGTCTACGACCTCTGAGATATCAGATGTTTCATCATCGGAAGTGATGACAACATCAGGTTCAGACTCGATGCCTACTGCGTCGCGAGCTCGATCGAACACGTCGCGCCCAGTGTCGGTGCTCCCAATAAGCGCACCTGCAACAGCGAGGGCCCCAGCGATGATCACCAGCAACATTATGGGGACCAACCACCGCCGTTCATTGCGAATGAAGGTGGCCGATGATCGTGCGGCGGAAGCGGGTGGCTGAGAGGGGTCGACGTCAATCGCGTCTCCCACAATGGTGGGATCGATGATTGGGACGGCAGGGGTGGGTAGCGGAGCGGAGGAGTCGTGTTCGAGCAGAGCAGCACGGAATTCGGCCGCATCAGCGAAACGCTGGTCCGGCTGTTGAGCCATCGAGCGAGCAATGATGTCGTCGAGCCATGGGGGGACCGTAGAACGCCAATTGCGTACGCGTGGCGGTTCGCCCTTTAGTCGAGCCATAGCCGTGGCCAGGCTCGTGTTCTCGACGAAGGGCGGCCGCCCTGCGAGGCACTCGAATAACACCACACCAAGGGCGTAAATATCAGCCCGGTGATCGAGCGCATTGCCGGTGACCTGCTCAGGTGCCAGGTACTTGGCTGTGCCGACGAGTGAGCCTTGTTCGGTGAGGTCCGCACCTGCACTGGGCTTGGCGATACCGAAGTCGGTGACTTTGATGCGCCGGTCGTCGACCATCATGATGTTGCCCGGTTTGATGTCGCGGTGCACTAAGTCGGTCTGATGGGCGGCACCGAGTGCATCGGCGACCTGAACGCCGAGGTCTACAGCGGCAGCGACGGTTAACGGTCCGTGGTCGTCGAGGAATTTTCGCAAATCGACCCCCACGAGCAACTCCATGACGATCGCTTCGATGCGTCCGGACGTGGAGTCTTCAGAAACCGTGTCAAAAATGGACACTATGCCCGAGTGTTGGATACGGGCTGCAACCTTGGCTTCGATGGTGAAGCGGGCCAAGAAGGTGGTGTCGTTTGACAGGTGTCGGTGCAGGATTTTTACTGCAACGCGCCGGTCAAGGACCTCGTCTTGTGCATCCCAAACCTCGGCCATTCCGCCGGTAGCGAGTAGCGCGGTAAGAATATAACGGCCACCGAGCCTGAGTCCGGGACGACCGGTCAGACTGGAGGCAGAGGGGTCAGACATGGACTAACCGGTGAGCGTCTAGGTGTCGACGGTGAAGGCGATGGCCATTAACCGAGGACCGGCATGTGCGCCGATGACTGGGCCGACCAAGTTGATGCGTATCTCGCGGTCGGGAAACAACGCACTGACTTGACTGTGAAAATCGTCAACATCATCAGCATCGCCGTGAATGATGGTTACATCGCTTACCGAGTCGTGTGATGTGAGTTCGTTGCATAACCATTTCAGCGCCTTCTTGCGGGTGCGTTCTTTGCCTGCTTCGCTTACTGCACCGTTGCTCAGGTTAAGTATTGGTTTGATATTCAGTACCGACCCAAGTAACGCTTTGGCGCCGCCAATGCGGCCGCCCTTCTTAAGGTTCTCGAGGGTGTCGAGCGCTCCGAAGACTCGAGTACGGGTACGAAGTTGTTCGACGAGGGCCACAACTTCATCTGCGTTTGCGCCGTTGGCCGCTGCTTCGGCGGCGCGTAGAACGATAGTTCCGAGGCCAGCGGTGATAGTGGTGGAATCAACGACTCGCACATCAATATCGTCCCCGATTGAGTCGGCTGCCTGTTGGGCTGCTTGTCCAGTGGCTGATAGTTCGAGCGAAAGGTTGATGCACACCACGGCGGTGGCCCCCTCGGCGGCCATGCGGCGGAATTCTTGTTCGAATTTTCCAGCTGACGGTGCTGCAGTCGCGGGGAGGATGTCTGTGGCCGCCATTTTCTCGTAAAACAACTCGGGACTGAGTTCTTCTATGTCGATGTATTCATCGTTGCCAAATCGAATGGTGAGCGGGACGACCCCAATTCGGTTGGCGGTGGTCTCTTCGACAGAAAGATCGCAGGCGCTATCAGTGACAATACGGACGGTTGGTACGGGACTCATGATCGGACAGGTTAGCCAGTGGATTCGGTCGTGGAATCCGGAACGACGATTAGATCAGGATTTGGTCGGCGGTTGTTGTGGGTTCGAAGCCACCAGATAGCCAAAAATGCGAGGGCAACGATGGCGATTATGAGACCGACGCCATTGAGTGCGGTAGTACGGACCGTACTGCGGAACTCGCTGAGGTGGATGGTTCGATCCGGTGAAGTAACCAGAATTTGTAGTGTGGCGTCGCCGGAAAGACGCGCATGAACAACCAACTCAATCTCGTTGATGCCTGGGTCGAGGGTGAACGATTGTTCGGGGCCATCGGGGAAGTTGAGCTTGTCGCTCGATAAGCCAATGAGCACCGCAGCAGGTGTGTCTAACGTGTTTTCGATGATGAGTGGGAATCGACCAGAGCGAGAGGCAAAGGTAATGCGTCGCGGCGGTTCGCCGATCACAATCTGGTCGGTGATGGCGGTTATGTCGTTACGAATGGTTGCGATGTACTGCGCCGCTTGTTCCTGGCTTAGAGACGAAGATGCCGCAACGAGAAGGCGTTCGTCGAGGCTGGGCAGGAAGGGATGGTCGGCTCCGAGGAGGCTGCGGAGTGAAAAGATGCTCGCCTGGGTATCCGCGTAAGAGCGGGCAAATGCTTCGATATTGGGCGGCGGCGTTGCGACCATATGGCGAACCAAATTGGGCCCGAAGGTCACAGCCTGACCCGCATGGAAAGCAGTAGAGACGTTGGCGAAGTAATTGCCTAGGTCAGTGGCCATGAGCAGGGGATTGGTGGCGAGCCCTTGACGTAGTTCACTAAGAAACGGGGCAGAGATGGGCCAGTCATTGGGGGGAGCGATGATGATGCCGCGTTCGACCCCTGGTTGTTCAAAATAGAGAACCGAGAGTTCGGCGAGGAGCTCGTGAGCGGCAAGTTCGGGGTCGGTCCCGCGTGGGAAGCGGTCGCTGATCTGGCTGTCGATTACGGCGCTCGGAAATCGACGGTTGTTGGCGTCAATTATGTCAAATTTTTGTGTGAGGGTGAGCGGGAATGTTTCAGGTGGAAGTGATTCGAGGTGGTCTTCGCGAAAGAGGATTTGCTCAACACCAAGGGCACCGAGGTAACTCAGGACTTGGGGGTTGAGCGATTCTTGCGCCGGCCAAACGGTCATGTCTGGAACAGAACCCGTGGCGCCACTGGCCGCGCTAAGACCGGCGCTGAGTATGCCGATGTACTCGCTGTCTAGGCCAACGTCATACCACGCGGTCGTGTCAATCTCGACGTAAGGACGAGGAAGAATGTCGATCTGGTTGCGCGTCGCCAGAAGCCCGGCGGTTGAGGGGAGGGCATTAAGGGTCTCGGGAGTGATGCCCAAGTGAAGGGGACCGTTTGGCTGGTTGGTGACCGCGGCGACAAGCGCCTCGATGTTGCCGACGGTGGCGTCACTTAAGGTGCGCGATCCATCAGCTTGAAGAGCGGGATCAGCATTAAGTTCCAAGACCGTCACTACCCGAATCGGTTCGAGTGTTTCGACGGGGGCGACGACGATGTGGGTAATGAACGAGTCGAGCAGTGCATCGTTGGTTGAACGCAGCGAAACCACCGCTGGGTAGACGCCGGGCGTATCGAGGGTGATGGCCGTGAAGTTTGTATTGGTTGACCCGGGCGTGGCCAGCGGAACGGAGGCCTCGATGAGTCGACTTTGGGAGAGGGTGATTGGTTCAGTGCTATCGAGCGGAGTGCCCAATGAGCCGCCTGCGATACTCGATCGTAGGGATTCTCGGCTGCTGTTCTTGCGGTAAATGGTTATGTCAATGGTCGCGGATCCATTAACGACTGAGCGCACAGTGGCGGTGAAGTCCGTGGCACTTGTTGTTTGGCCGATTAGATCGAGCGAACCCGATGTGGCAGGCGGTTCGGAAGTGGGGGGAGTGACCTCCGAAGCTGTTACCGCGCCGGCCGCTAAGGGAAAACAGTTGATGATCAGAATAAGAGTCAGCACAAAGCGTGTGAGCCACCGGGAGGTCATGATTGGGCCGTCCCGTGTGTCGTCCTGACCTTGGGCTGGGGCGATGAGGGGTGAAGATCAATTCTGAGCACGTCGAGGCCGTCGGTGGCTCGGAGGAAACCGAGGTGAAAATAGAAATCCAGGGCGCTGGTGTTGGTGGTCATGGTGTTGACGATGAGATCTTGACCGTTGTTTTGTTTGACCCAATCAATCGCGTCATTTACCAGTTGATTAGCTATGCCGTGGCGGTGCGCCGCGGGGTCCACTGCTAGGCGCTGAAGGTAGCCATGTCCTGCTGCGCAGCCGGTAATTGCGTAACCCAGAATTTCCCCGTCTCTGCTTGCGACGCGGTAGCGCGATGCGGAAGTGGCGCGGAGAGCATCGTTAAGAAGTGACTCCGTAAATAGCCACTCGGGAGGGAAACATTTGGCATCGAGAGCGAGGACAGGGGTGAGGTGACGTCGACTGCCGCGGCGAATACGAAGACCCCGAACGGCGGGCTTGGCTGAGGTCGCCCCAAGATTGTGCACAAGGAGGGCCAACGAGGCCATGTGTTGGAACCCCTTTTCGAGAAATGGTTGTTGTGCTGTTGGTGCTAACGCTGCGGTGACACCTGAGGAGAATCCCAAAGATGGGAGTTGGGCAAGTAGTTCGGTGACATCGGCGACATTTGGCTGCGTGGAACCCGTTGGAATCACATGGGCAACCGATGGGTCGTCCTGCCACGGGGTGATGCGAAAACGGGAAGCACCGAGTTGGTACTCGTGGTGATTGGTCCCCAAAGGCATGCGAGAAGAGTACGGGATGGAAGCCAGGTTGTCGGTTCTGGACAAATGTCCAAGCGCACAGGCCGTCGGTCGGTAGTGTCGTGGTGTGCTTACTGTGGTTACCGATCATCGGTGTGTCGATCATGATCCCGGCTCTTCTCACCCCGAACGGCCTGCCCGGCTGTCAACGGTGCAACGGGCACTTGCCGAATTCGAAGAGGGTCTAATACGCCTAGCTCCAACGCCGGTTGTCTTGGAACGCCTTGGGATCCATACCGGCGAGATGATCGATCGATTGGTGACGATCGATGGTGCCGGTGGCGGGAGGATTGACCCCGATACGGCGATGAGCACCGATTCACTACTTGCGGCTCGGTTGGCTGCTGGCGCTGGATTGACAGCAGTGGATGCATTGGACCGAGGCGACAGTGCGGCAGCATTTTGTGCGGTGCGCCCACCAGGTCACCATGCAACCCGGTCGAAATCCATGGGATTTTGCATGATTAACAATGTGGCGGTCACCGCACAGTCTCTTACCGACCGCGGCGATCGGGTGGCGATAATTGATATTGACGCCCATCACGGAAATGGCACGCAGGACATTTTTTACGATCGTGACGATGTACTTTTTGTGTCGGCCCACCAGTACCCCTGGTACCCCGGATCGGGTGCTCTCGACGAACGAGGGCGGGGGGCCGGATTGGGAGCGACCATTAATATTCCATTGCCGGCGGGAGCGGCTGGCGATACGTACCGGGCTGCAGTTGACGACGTTGTCGTCCCGGCGGTCGAACGATTTGCACCTGATTGGTTGCTGGTATCGCTCGGATTTGATGGCCACCGAGCCGACCCGTTAAGCGATCTTGGATTGACTGCCGGTGACTTTGGTGTGCTGGTACAACGCATTACCGCGCTAGCCCCTCCTGGGCGCTGTATCTGCTTCCTCGAGGGTGGCTACGACCTTGATGCACTGTTTGCTTCTACCCAAGCATCACTGGCCACGCTGCTCGATCTCTCTTTAAAGACCGAGGCATCATCCAGTGCCGGTCCAGGCGACGACATTGTGCAAATGGCAGCACGATTTGTTGCTGACGTGCCGAGTCCATGAGTTTCACCAATCTGCCCGTCGTCGTTAACGAGGTGGCCGATCTTGGGCGGGCGTTTCGCGCTGCTGGGTTTCGTCTGTATTTGGTCGGTGGGGTGGTACGCGATCTTTGGCTCGACACGCCGCTTGACAACATCGACATCGATCTCACCACCGACGCCACCCCGGCCGATACCAAACGCATTGTCGCGGACCTGGCCGATGCCGTGTGGACCCAAGGAGAACGTTTCGGAACAATTGGATGTCGTATTAATGATCGCGAAATCGAGATAACAACACATCGAGAAGAGGTCTACGAAGCATCGTCACGTAAACCATTCGTGCAGTTTTCCACCGCGATATCAGCTGATCTTTCCCGCCGCGATTTCACCGTCAATGCCATGGCGGTCGAGCTACCTGACGGTGAACTCGTTGACCCCTTTGATGGAGTTGGCGACCTAGCAGAAGGCGTGTTGCGCACCCCGATTGGCGCGATGCAGTCATTCTCCGATGACCCGTTGCGTATGTTGCGGGCGGCTCGTTTCATCACCCGGTACCACATGAGCCCGACCGACGAGTTGGTTGTAGCCATGACCGATTTGGCCCCTCGAATATCCATCGTTGCGGTTGAGCGAGTGCGCGATGAACTCGACAAATTATTGGCTACGGCCGACCCTGGTCCGGGTTTTCATTTGTTGGCCTCAAGTGGCGTGTTGGCGCAGATGATGCCAGGCGTAAGCAAAGTGTTGGTCAGTGGAGAAACTGCACCATTGAAAGTTTTGAAGGGCACAGACAGCAACGATCCCATTGGTCGGGTAGCAGCGCTCGCTTGGTTTGACCTGGTTGGAGATCACATGGAACCGACCGTTGAAGGCGGGCAAACGTGGGCGCGTCAACGCCGTTATTCGGCTGATGAGGGTAAACAAATCGGTCGCATTATTGGCGGAACTGCAACGCTCGGAAAAGCGGTCGGCGACGATCCCAATTTGCGTCGATGGGCCGCAGGAATTGGACGCGACCGCAACCGTTCGATGGTGTTGGCAGAGTTACTCAACGAAGCTCACCCCAACGCTGAGTTGCGCAAGGTCATCGATCAGGTCCGCGCTGGTCTCCACCGTTTGGCACAGACCGAGGACCTTGATGACTACTCGATGCCATTTGGTGGTGAACGGGTCATGACGATTCTTGGTATCGAGAGCGGCCGCGTCGTTGGCGAGGTTCTTGAAGCATTCCGCGAATACCGGTTTGATCACGGACCACTAACCGAGGCAGAGGCGTTGGCCATAGTTGCCACGTTTCGTGACCCCCAACAGAACTTGACCACCGAGAGCTAGCGGTTCTCAAGTCAGATCAAGTACGGTCGCAGCCATGCCTATCCGCCCCAATGCTGTCGACGCCACCACGGCAGCCAATGGCGTAATCGACTATCGCCTTGCCCGCTTAGGGATAGTGCAACGGTTTCACTCTGGCGAATTGGCCGTACACGAAGTATGTGATTCGCACCCCGAGTTAGTGCGCGCGGCACGCGAGATCGGAACGCCAACCGACGACGAATGCCCCATCTGCGAGAAAGCAGACCTGGTAACCGTCCGGTACGTATTCGGACCAAGATTGCCTGCTCATGGACGGTGTGTGGCTACCGAGGGCGAGTGGGGCCGATTGCTGCAACGCAAAGGAAACTTCACGGTGTACGAGGTAGAGGCATGTCCCTCGTGTGCGTTCAACCACCTCAGAAGAAGCTTTCCACTACCCAATTAGTTTTGCCTGCTCGCTGCAGCTTCGCTGGTCGCTCCTTGCGGCTGATGCGCACGGCGCCTATCGCCCTGCACTTCCGGTCCGGGCTCATTTGGGAGAAATTTCTTGGCTGGTTCGTGTTTTGCTCTAGACTGTCTGCAACTGCCGGTAGCTCATGCACTGGACGGGGTTAAGGAGAAAACTTATGGCTCGCAATACCGTGCCTTCAATTGCCTCTCGCAAAGTTCGCGATGGGTCCGACCCAATGGTCATGATCACTGCTTACGACGCGCCCAGTGCACGGATGGTGTCTGAAGCTGGTGCCGACATGATTCTCGTAGGCGACTCCGTTGCGATGGTCGTACTCGGATACGATGACACGTTGCAGGTCACTACCGACGACATGGCCCACCACACGGCGGCCGTCGCTCGAGCCAAACCCGATGCGCTTATCGTGGGTGATCTTCCCTGGATGAGCTACCACGTTTCCGTCGAAGAAACCGTTCGCAATGCCGCCAAATTGATTCGCGCCGGCGCTCAATGCGTCAAACTTGAAGGCGGACGCATCCGTGTTCCCATGGTCGAGGCACTGGTCGCGGCCGAAATTCCCGTCATGGGCCATGTGGGCCTCACTCCGCAATCGGTCAATGCCTTCGGGGGCTTTCGAGTCCAAGCCAAGAGCACCGAAGCTGCACTGCAACTGGTCGAAGAGGCCAAGGCACTTCAGCATGCGGGTTGCTTTGCGATCGTGGTCGAAGGTGTTCCCGATGTTGTGGCCAACATGGTGACTAACGCCATCGATATCCCAACCATTGGTATCGGCGCCGGCGGTGGCTGCGATGGTCAGGTCCTGGTGTTTCACGATGTGCTTGGCATCGAAGATCGGTTCGTCCCAAAGTTTGTGCGCAAGTACGCCGACATCAAGTCGGCCAGTGTCGAGGCACTTAGCGAGTTTGCCGCTGATGTCCGAAGTGGCGCATTTCCCAACGAGGACGAGACCTACCATGTCGACGACGAAACTGCTGATGAGCTAGCGCTTTACGGACGTGCGGTCGACTAACCGTCGGTCCGTTTGCGACGAGTGGGCTGATCGTTGCAAGACTCTGGCAATTGGTGTGACATGGAGTGGCTAGGGTGCTCTAGTGCTTATCACCATGCCATGGCGACAGATCATGCGCCGTCTTCCTCAGGTCTGCTTAGGCCTGGTGCTTTTTGGTGTCGGTGTGACGCTTATGAAACAAGCATTCTTGGGCAACGGCGCCTGGAATGTGTTCCACGAAGGCATCTCAGAATTGACGGGGCTTTCGTTTGGCGTCGTGATCATGGTGACCGGTGTATTTGTCGTATTGTTGTTCATCCCGTTGAAGGAAAAGTTGGGCTTGGGAACCGTGCTCAACGCGCTAATCATCGGGGCGACGGTGGATATTGTCTCGCCATGGCTCGGCGAGCCCGATGCGATGTGGTTACGTGTTGTGATGATGGTGGGCGGCCCGGTCGTTATTGGACTGGGGTCCGGGCTCTACATCGGCGGTGGTCTTGGTCCGGGTCCACGTGATGGGCTGATGACCGCAATCAATCGTCGCGGTGTCGAAATCTGGAAGGCTCGGACAGGGATCGAAGTTACTGTGCTAATTCTCGGGCTGCTGCTGGGCGGCACGGCTGGCTTTGGTACCGCGTGGTTCACCGTGTCAATCGGTCCGTTGGTCCAGTTCTTCCTGCCCTACTTCACACTTCCGGCGGCCGACTCACTGGTGAAGGTTACTGCGTCGAAATCAGGGTAATCGACCTGAAATCTTGGCCAAAATGAGCTAGGTTTAGTTAATGGAACCAGAAGTGATGGGTTTAATTTGGTTGGTAGCCGCCTTTTTCTTCGTGGCGGGCGAACTGGCATTACCAGGGTTCGTTTTGTTGCCATTTGGCGTTAGTGCCTTTATCGCGTCGATAGTCGGATTCGCTGGTGCTCCGATTGGCATCCAGTGGGTCATCTTTATTGTGGGCGGCATCGTGTTGTTCGTCGTCATGTGGAAGTTCTTCCGTCAGAACTTGTCCGATATGCCTCGCCTTAAAGGCGTTGGGGCATCGCGTCTGGTGGGTCTTAAAGGTGCCGTTATTGACGCAATCCCCGCCGGGTCGACTGGTGCCGGTGAAGTCAAGATTGGTACCGAGGTCTGGCCCGCCGAAACCGACGACGGATCTGGTCTGGCCGTAGGCATGGAAATCGAAGTACTCAAAATGCGTGGTACCCGCGTGATCGTCCGACCGGTTTCGTTGGGCACCATAGTTCTCTAGTTGTTTGGCCACCTCGGCCGTTGCCGTCACCTTGCGTGGCGCTGAAAGGTAAACATGATTGCCATTATTTTCATCCCGATTGTTCTCGTCATTTTCGCGTTCTTGTTCTCGGCGGTAAAGATTGTTAGTCCATATCAACGAGGCATTCTCGAACGATTAGGTAAATACAAGGGAACCGCCGAACCCGGGTTACATATCCTCATTCCGTTCATCGATTCGATCAAGTTTGTTGACATGCGCGAACAGGTAGTCGATGTGCCGCCGCAAGAGGTTATTACGGCCGACAATGTGGTTGTGTCCGTCGATGCGGTGGTGTTCTACGAGCCCACTGATCCACAGCGATTGGTTTACAACATTGCCAACTTTGTGCTGGCCATAACCAAACTGGCCCAAACCAATTTGCGTAACTTGATCGGTGACCTATCCCTCGACAACGCCCTCACGTCACGCGACAGCATCAACACCGAACTTCGGCACGTGCTC
>CAXMUI010000015.1:0-8744 GCA_964196475.1 uncultured Acidimicrobiia bacterium | reverse complement strand
ACCGTCTCGCGGGAAAGTCATTGATGGTAGCTTGCTCGAATCTCCGTCTACACCTTTGGGATGCCTCATGATTGACTTATTGATCACCAACGGTTTCGTTGTTGATGGAAGCGGTAAAGAGGGGTATCGAGCGGACGTAGCCGTCTCCGGCGAGAAGATCCTGGATGTCGGCGATCTTGCTCACGTAGAGGCGGCACGAAGGATCGACGCGACTGGCATGGTCGTCTCACCCGGCTTTATCGACATTCACACCCACTCAGACCTCAGTTTGATGGTCGAGCCGGTGGGCATGAGCAAGGTGTCACAAGGTGTCACCACCGAGGTAACCGGAAACTGCGGATATAGCCCATTTCCTGTACACCCAGACGGTGCCGGTCCCTTGCGGGAAATGATGAGCGGTCTCTACAGCGAAGAGGTCGACTGGGCGTGGAGTGACCTAGACGGGTACCGGCAGTTCGCGGCGCAAAACGGCCTGGGGATGAATATCGCTCCACTGGTTGGTCACAGCGCTATACGCGGCGCTGTCGTCGGGCGCGAAGACCGCAAAGCGGGCAAGGACGAAATAATCGCAATGCAGCGCCTCGTTAGCGAAGCAATGGAACAGGGGGCATTTGGTCTCTCGACTGGTCTCACTTTGCCACCAAGTGCCTATGGCGATACCGACGAGATCGTTTCGTTGGCTCAAGCAATGGCGTATTACCCCGACCGTTTCTACACCAGCCACATTCGGCTCTGGGCCGGATACCACATCAAGGGCGTTTTGGAGGCGATCGAGATCGGGCGCCGAGCTAACGTTCCCGTCCAAGTCTCTCATATGGCCATCAATGATCCGCCGTATTGGGGGCAAGCTGACAGCGTCATTGCCGTGTGTGAGGATGCCGTAAGCGACGGTTTCGACGTGACCTTCGACGTCTATCCCTACGCGGCGAGCAACAGTGGCTTCGCCCAATGCATCCCGACTTGGGCTCAATCGGGTGGTACCACGGCGTTGTTGAAGCGCCTCCAGGACCCCGAAACGCGCGCCCAGATCCGATCGGACATGCTCGAAGAAGGGCTGTTCAGAGGCTGGCCGTGGCTGTGGGACCGACTCCAAATCGCGACGGCGCATACACCGGAAGTGCAGCCATATGAGGGCCTGACCTTTGAAGAAGCTGCGGTGCAGATGGATCTCGAACCGATCGACGCGGCGCTTACCCTGATGGAGCGAGACGAGGCAAAGCTCAGTATTATTTTCTACTATCGCACCGAAGAAGACATGAAGTCATTCCTGAGTCATCCGTTGGGGATGATGGGGTCGGACGGGTTGGCTATTCAGGCGTCGGGCCCACTAGGCGCGGGGCGCCCGCATCCCAGGTCATACGGTGCCCACAGTCGGGTGCTCGGCCGGTATGTGCGCGATACGGCGGTGCTCACTCTCGAGGAGGCTGTTTACAAAATGAGCGGTCAAGTAGCGGCTCGATTGGGTATGTCGGACCGAGGTGTGATCGGTGCTGGAAAGTTCGCCGACATCGCTGTCTTCGACCCAGCCACGGTCGCCGACCCAGCCGATTTCGAGAATCCTCATCAGTATGCAATAGGGGTTCCGTACGTGGTGGTCAACGGCGAATTGGTCATAGATAACGGGCAACATAGCGGAGCGCTTCCCGGCAGCGTATTGGTGGCGTGAGGCTGTTGATGTTGGTATGTGGCGGTTTCGCAGTCGCTCAACTTGGGGTTATGTAATCCGTCTGCCCCGATCGGCAGCGCCCGCGTATCCGATTTGCTCCCGTTGGGCGATGGCGGCTTGAGCGGTTTCTATGGCACTATGCGCCATCACCTCTCGCGCCGGTTCCAAGAGTTGGAAGTGGCCATAGTGGTCCTCGCCGGCAACGAGATGCGCAGACGTTGCGTGGCCCGAAACCTGTCGCATGGATGGCGTTATGTACCGAAGCACTAAACCGATCCGCCTGTCGGGCGAAGTATTGGGGCCCGAAGAATGAAAGAGGCGGCCATGGTGCAGGGACATTTCGCCCGGGCGAAGAGCGGCCTCAACCGCGTCCGCCTCGTTCACGTCTACCGCTATCGTCTGACCTCGCGAGAGCATGTTGGAATCATTAAAAGTATCGCGATGGTCGACGATGGCGCCGCTATGGCTACCGGGAATAAACCGCATACACCCGTTCTCGGAAGTCGCCGGAGTCAGTGCCAGCCACGCTGTTGTTTCCGATACGTCGTCTAGGCCCCAGTAGGTCAGATCTTGATGCCAGCTGACGAACGCTGGCGTTTCAGGTTCTTTGATGAAGAAATTTGCGCCCATGACCAGAAGGTCATCACCCAGAATTGCTTTCACCGGTTCCAACACTGATGGCAGGCGCATGATCTCATCTACGAAGGGAAGAACAATGCTTGCGCCTTCCAGCAGAATCCGGGTCGCGGAGACGTCGCCGGTGTGAGCGGCCTCAACTACCTCGAACATCGCCCGATATTCGGCGGCGCGATGTGGGGTCATTACCTCGATCGGGAATGCATATCCGTTGCTTTCGTAGTCCTGCTTTGACTGCATTTTGCCCCCCGAGGTGGTGGTTTGCTCTATAGCTGCCCTAAGGCCTGTCCGGCCGCTTCGAGCGTTTTGTGGATCAAGGCTTCATCGTGAGCGGCCGACACGAACCACAGGCCTCGACTTGTTGGTCGAACACCATGGTCCTGGAGTGCCTCAAGAAACCGGCCAAGAGCGACGGGGTCGGAGTTGGCTATGTGGTCGGTGAGCGATGTCACAGGGTCAGGCTTGCCGAACCTCGTCTGGCACAGGGAACCACCTATGTAGTCGACGGCAAGGTTGACGTTGGTGTCGCTGGCAAGACGACGCAGGCCGTCGGCGAGGCGTTGGGTGAGGCGAGCCATCTCGGGGTAGGGATCGGAGTCGATTAGCACGCGGAGAGTGGCTATACCGGCAGCGACAGAGGAGACACCGGTGTTGTAGGTGCCAGAGTGATTAACCTCGCCCCGGCCGACGCTGGCAAGTAGGTCAGTGGTGGTGCCAAGTACAGCCAACGGGAACCCCGAAGCGATGGCTTTCGCATAGATGGAGATGTCTCCGTGGATTCCGAGGGCGCCTTGGGCGCCAGTGAGTCCTAGCCGGAATCCAGTGATGACCTCGTCGATAATGAACAGCGCACCATGTTGGTTGCACAGCTTCTTTACTGCTTCGAGATATCCGGGTGCTGGTTCAATTAGGCCCGAATTGCACATGACCGGTTCCATCAGGACACAAGCCACGTCGCCGGACTGCAGGGCTCGATCAACTTGCTCGATATCGTTCCAGTCACAGATGATCACCTCGGCAGCAGCGGCCACCGATTGCCCCGCAGTGAGTGGTACTGCTCCCATTGGCTCAGGTGTCACGGCCATGTTCACCAACAGGGGATCAAGCCAACCGTGGTAGTGGCCCGTGAAGCGAACGACTTTGTTGCGTCCCGTATTTGCACGGGCGATTCGGACGGCCAACAGGTCCATCTCTGTTCCACTCATGCCCATCCGAATGCTTTCGACCCAGGGCAGAACGTCTACGAGTGTCTCGGCGAATTCCGCTTCGAGTTGGTTCTGGCCAGCGAAAAGCTGCCCAGTGGAGAGAGATTGCTGGACAGCGTTGGTGACCTCGGGGTGGCTGTGGCCAAGGATCATTGGACCCATGCCTGCGGCGTAATCAATGTAGACATTGTCATCGACGTCCCAGAGAAGCGCTCCTGAGCCGCGTGCGATGGTGAGCGGCACCGGCGTACCAGCCAATCGGACGTTGGAGTTGACGCCTCCAGCTATTACTGCCTTGCGGCGGGCATGCTCTTCTCGGCTTCGGGTATACAGGGGACTGGGTGCCGATGTCATCGTCTGCTTTCGTGTAATCGCGTTACTCAGGGCCAATGGGTGCGCTGCGAGTGTATCAGCTAATGCAACGAGAGTTCCAGCTGATGGATTTATGTGGCAGTTGCTGCGTAATCGAAGTGAGCCAGAACTGGATGGCGCACTGCTGGCCAAATAACAAACCAATGCACGCGCCAATGCGGTCCGATATCGTTTTCGGGATGATTGAGTAGACGTCAATCGGATGGCCTGCTACTGTTCCATGTAGTGAAATCTTGATTCTTATTAATGGGGGAACCGTTGTGGTTGAATCAGAAGAGGTGGCTGGGTTGGTTAGTTGGATGACGGACACTGGGCTTCTCTGTTCTATTGATGGTGGAATCAACTGGGTCAGTGATGACGCTGGTCTATCTCAACCATGAAAGCGTTAGATCCACGCGTGAACGTATATGTGAACACGCCAAGCGGGCACTGTGTACCCGTCGCGGCGCTGCACTGCGTTCTAGAAAGTCGTAGCGAATGGTGAATACAGGGGTCGTAGATCCTGTCGATGATGGAGCGGTGCTTCGTATCGACGGCTTGAGTGTCGAGTTCGGTTCGCTCGAATCGCCGGTTAGGGCCGTCAACGACGTTACTTTGGAGCTGAATCGGGGCGAGACGCTTGGAATCATTGGCGAGTCGGGTTCGGGCAAGAGTGTTACCGCAATGTCGATTCTTCGACTCCTTCCCGTCGACCAGGCACGTGTCACCCAAGGTCGAATCTTGTTTGAGGGCACCGACCTTCTGCAAGCAGATGCGGCTGAACTTCGCCGAATCCGCGGTAAAGACATCTCTATCATTTTCCAAGATCCAGCCACGTCGCTGCACCCGTCGTACACGATTGGTGCGCAGTTAATTGAGGCACTTAGGGTGCACGACCGGAAGCTGTCACGCTCCGCCGCCCGCACCCGTAGTGCTGAGCTCATCGCCAGCGTCGGGATCGCCCACGCTGATGACCGCCTGGATCAGTACCCGCACCAGTTTTCGGGCGGGATGCGGCAGCGCTGCATGATCGCTATGGCAATTGCGAACAAGCCGAGGGTTGTGATCGCCGACGAACCCACCACTGCGCTGGACGTCACCATTCAGGCAGAGATTTTGGGTCTGCTTCGTGTGGTTCAGCGCGAAACGAACTCGTCGCTAATCTTTATCACCCACGACCTGCGTGTCGTCGCGCAGGTTGCTGACCGTGTGGCAGTGATGTACGCCGGGTCGATCGTCGAGACAGGCAAGGTCGACGAGGTGTTCTCGAACCCTCAGCACCCGTACACATCTGCATTACTACGTAGTCTTCCGGATCTGGGTCTCCGTTCTGAGCGTCAAGTGTCGATTCAAGGAACTCCACCGAATCCCAGCGACTTGCCGTCGGGCTGTGCCTTTCAGCCGCGATGTGATGTGGTTGGCAGCCGGGAGCTTTGTGTCACTGAACGCCCAGAGCTCACCGCTGTTGGTGTTGCGCGCCAAGTAGCGTGCCACTTCCACGAGGAGACCACAGTGGTGGCCGTTGATCTCTCGCGTCATTCGATGCAAAGTCACTCGATTGCTGCCGCGGAACAATTCGATACCGAACCGGTCCTACGAGTCGAAAACCTTTCCAAACATTTCAATATCGGGGGCGGTATGTTCACCGGCGCCAAGCGGGAGCTATTGGCCGTCGACGACGTCTCCTTTGCCATCCATAAAGGGAAAACGTTAGCGCTTGTAGGCGAGTCTGGATCGGGCAAGTCGACAACGGCGCGGGCCATCCTTCGCCTTCATGATCCGTCGGCTGGCCAGGTTCATTTTGGCGGCGTGGATCTTGCGGTAACAAATGGGAGCAAGCTGAGTAACCTCCGGCGTGAGATACAGGTCATCTTCCAGGATCCGTTCGGATCCTTGAACCCGCGCCTTACGGCGCGCGAGTTGGTCACGGAGCCCCTCAAGATTCAGGGGCTATACGACGCAACCGGTCCTGATGAGGTCGGCGATCTGCTAACCCGGGTCGGGCTTTCTCCGAGCCAGTGGGACCGGCTCCCTTCGGCTTTCTCAGGCGGTCAGCGTCAACGCATCGCTATTGCTCGGGCGTTAATTCTTAAACCCAGAATGCTGGTGCTAGATGAAGCAGTTTCGGCGCTGGACGTTTCGATCCAGGCCCAGGTTCTGAACCTGCTGTCGGACTTGCAGGACGAACTCGACCTGACGTACCTGTTTATCTCTCATGATCTTGCAGTCGTACGCCAACTGGCTGATTCGGTGGCAGTTATGTTCGCCGGACGAATCATTGAGCAGGGGGCAGCCGAAGATATCTATGGTTCAGCGAGACATCCCTACACAAGGGCGTTGCTCAGCGCTATTCCAGGTACCGATCCGCAAAGTCGAGACGCTGGCGACAAAGTACAAGTGGCCGAAGCGCTCATCGAGATCGCCGAAGACGGGTGCGCATTTCGATTACGTTGCCCGATTGCCCAAGATGTATGTGCCACCGACCGGCCATCGTTTGATCGAATCGAAGGCACCGGCCATGATGTGGCATGCCACTTTGGTGAAGTGCCGATGGAGGTGGTTTCGCAATGACATCGCCAGATGAAACCGAAAGTGGCGGCGTGTTGAGTACTAAGCAGTCAGCAATGTCGGCCCCGCGAACCAGCAAGTTCAGGGTGGGGTTAAGGAATTTTGGGCAATGGGCGGCTAGTGAAAAGGCCGCTGCTGTTGCAATCGGATTCCTCGTGATCCTTGCCCTGTCGGCGATCGCGGCACCGATCGTGGCGCCGTATGACCCACTGCAGCAAGATCTCGGCTCAATTCTGAACGGCCCTAGTTGGTCACATCCCTTCGGCACAGATGAACTAGGACGAGACCTTCTGAGCCGGGTTATCTTTGGTGGCCGAATCTCTCTGGCGACTGGTGCTATAGCCGTAACGATAGCCGGATCGGTTGGGGCGCTAGCCGGTTTGACGGCTGGTTACGTCGAAGGTTTTACGGGCGCCCTGATAATGAGGTTCATGGACTTTATGCTCGCCGTGCCGGGGATTTTGCTGGCAATAACAATCGCTGCGGTACTCGGCAGAGGTTTCTGGCCAGCAACTATCGCTGTCACCGTCATCTCGGTCCCGGCGTTTGCGAGACTCGCACGGGCCAGCGTGTTGTCTACCAAGGAAGAAGAGTTCGTGCTATCGACCCGAAGTGCTGGCGCCGGGCACATGTATCTGATGTTCAGGACGATCTTCCCCAACGCGTTAAGCCCGCTGATTGTCCAGGCGAGCGTCGCCGCGGCAACCGCAATATTGCTGGAGGCGGCGTTAAGCTTCCTCGGTCTCGGTACCCAGCCTCCCTCACCCTCGTGGGGCACGTCCCTTGCACTTGGAAAGTCCTACTTGAACCAGTCGGTTTGGTACGCGCTGATGCCCGGCATCGTCCTGACCATCACCGTGTTCTCAATTGACACCATCGGTCGTGCCCTTCAGCGGACTTGGGGCGGCAGCGCACTTGACTCGGCGGCAGGGAGAGGCGCCTGATGCTGAGATACATTGGGTTCAGAATACTTCAGCTGGTGCCGGTCCTGGTTCTAGCCTCGGTCGGCCTTTTCTTGATGATTCACCTGGTGCCCGGTGATCCGGTGCTGACCGTTACAGGGCTCGAGGCGAGTGCCGAACAGATGGCGCGTGTCAGACACGAGCTTGGGTTCGATCGGTCTCTGTTTGTGCAGTACTTCGACTGGGTAGGAAAGGTCTTCTCGGGCGATCTTGGGAATTCGCTCGTCAGTCAGAAACCGACGACAGAACTTATAGCGGATCGTTTGCCGGCCACGTTTCAGCTGACCATCGCAACCATGATTATCGGCTTGACCATTGGCATCCCCATGGGACTCTTGTCGGCAAGCCGTCAGGGTTCTTGGATCGACAAGGGCGCAGCTGCCTACTCTGCGTTCAGTCTGGCTGTGCCCACCTTCGTTATCGGCATTGTGTTCATCCTCGTCTTTGGAGTCAAGCTCGGATGGCTTCCGACTGCATCGAGCTACATTCCAGTCTGGGAGGATCCAGGCGGTGCGCTTAAGTCGACGATCGGGCCGGCCTTGACGTTGGGTTTCTACGTTTCCGGAGTAATCGCCCGTTTTGTTCGGGCATCAATGATCGAGGTGCTCGGGCTCGACTACATCCGCACGGGGCGAGCCAAAGGTGTTGGCGAAGCCAAGCTGGTTTACAAGCACGCCTTTCGGGCCGCATCGTTGCCCACGTTGACCGTTGTCGGCATCCAATTCGGCACATTCCTCGGCGGAGCGCTGGTCACCGAGTCGGTGTTCAACTATCCCGGCATCGGCCGGCTGATCTTGTCAGCGATCACTACCCGCGACTTCGTTGTTGTTCAGGGCGGTGTACTTGTGGTTGTCGTCTTATTTACCTTGGTAACCCTGGTCACTGACATTCTTTACAGTCTTTTGAACCCGAAGATCAGAAGCGGGTAGCTATCGAAAATTGCGGCTTGGAGGGTCGCGTTTGTAGAAAAGTAACAACACACATCGTGGGATTGACCAGTTTTGCGAAACTGGCAGCCGTAACAGATAACCCTGAAAGGGATGAAATGAGAGACAGAAAACGAGTTTGGTCGATTCTCGGCCTATTTATGATATTTGCGCTGTTTGCGTCGGCTTGCGGGAGTAGTGATGATGACACCTCATCAGCCGATGCTCCAGCTGAAGCACCAGCGGATGAGCCTGCTGACGCACCAGCTGATGAGCCAGCGGATGAACCTGCGGATGAGCCAGCGGATGAACCTGCTGATGAACCTGCCGATGAGCCGGCCGATGAACCTGCCGAAGCTGGCGGGGTGCTACGAGTCGGCTCGGTTGCTGACGTGCTCAACTTTGACCCATTTGCGTTGAACTTCGCGCA
>CAXMUI010000014.1:0-9044 GCA_964196475.1 uncultured Acidimicrobiia bacterium | reverse complement strand
CGACCTCATCCAAAGCCTCCACTCCGAAGCCACCGGAGCCGCTCTTCCCGGTGCGTTTCTACCCGCCTGACATTGCTCTCCGAAGGAAACCTCGTGCTCAACTCTCCTACTGCACCCATCCCAATCGCTGGCGGGGCCGCTAGTGCTAAACCGCACTTCACCGAGTATCAGGTTCCGGTGTCAGACACGGTCCTAGCCCGTCTCGCCAATGCATGCGAGACCGTCGTGGACGCGAGGGCTCGGGCCGAAATAAGCCGTGACTGGTGGCCATTGGCCATGACCTGGGCCACCCATGGCGAGGTCCCTGCTCTCCCCTCGGTCATCGCCCGTCCCCACACCGCCGATGGCGTCGCCGAAGTGCTCCGTATTTGCAACGAGTCCAAAGTACCGGTAACTCCTGCTGCTGGACGATCTGGCGTGCAGGGCGGTTCCATCCCGTTGCATGGCGGCGTTTCGCTTGACCTCACTGGCCTCACAGGAATCAAGAACGTCGACAAGAAGTCGATGATTGTCGATGTTGGCGCGGGCCACTTCGGTGACGATTACGAAAACGAATTGCGCACTGACCACGGAGTAACCGGCGGCCATTGGCCCCAGTCAATTGCGCTATCCACTATCGGTGGTTGGCTCGCATGCCGCGGAGCGGGCCAATACTCCACCCGTTACGGCAAGATCGAAGACCTCGTCGTCGGCCTCGATGTTGTTCTCGCCGATGGAACCGAGATCACCACCGGAGGCTCACCCAGGTCCGCTGTCGGACCCGACCTCAATCAACTGTTCGTCGGCAGCGAAGGAACGCTGGGCGTCATTACGGGCGCCCGTCTCAAGATCTTCACCGTCCCAACAGCCGAAATGCGTCGAGCATTCGGCTTCGACTCCTTTGAGGAAGGCCTCGATGCCTGCCGCAGCATCTTGCACCGCGGCGGAACCCCCGCCGTGTTGCGCTTGTACGACGCGCTGGAGAGCGAACGAAACTTCTCCACCGGCGACCGTCACGTACTGCTCGTACTCGACGAAGCCGACCCAGCGCTCGTTGCCGCCACCGAGACTATTGTTGATCAAGAGTGCGCCAGCGCCGAACGGCTCGATGCCGAACTCGTTGAGGGTTGGTTGGGGCACCGCAACAATGTCGATGCGCTCGAATCGCTCATCAACGCGGGCTTTGTCGTCGACACCATGGAAGTTGCTGCGCCGTGGGCTGACCTTGACCGAATTTACGCCGAAACTATCGCTGCCATTAGCGCAGTGACCGGCACAATGGCCGTCGGTGCTCACCAGTCCCATGCCTACAGCGATGGTGCCTGCCTGTATTTCACCTTCGCTGGCCACAAGGACAAAATCACCAACCGCGACGAGTACTACAACGCAGCTTGGGATGCCGGCACCTATGCGTCGCTCACTGCCGGCGCCGCACTGTCACACCATCACGGCATTGGACTCAATCGAGGCCGCTTTATGGCGGATGCCATGGGCCCCGCTTTTCGGGTCCTGGCCGATATGAAAGATGCTCTCGACCCCAATGGCATTCTCAACCCAGGCAAGCTGGGCCTGACCAGCCCCTGGAGTTAACCGTCATTATCCCTTTGTTGGGACCTTTACCAGAGCGCGAACTACTATCAATCAATGAGCATTCTTGTTATCGATGTGGGCACGAGCGGCGTTCGCTCTGCGGTAGTAAACACCGACGGAACACTGCGCTTTGATGTTCGTCAAGCCAATCTTCCCGATTCGCCTATGCCCGGGTTGGTCGAGTTTGATGCCACGATCATGTGGGAGGCCGCCCGAGCCACTGCACTCTCCGCGCTCGCTCAAGCTGACGACGTCTCCGCCATCGGCGTGACGAATCAACGGGCATCGGTTATCGCGTGGGACCGCGCCACGGGTGTTCCCACAGGACCAGGGCTTGGCTGGCAAGACCTTCGCACGCTCGGCGATTGCCTAGTGTGGCAAGCAGAAGGGCACCGCTTCTCTCCGAACGGGTCGTCCACCAAAATTGCTCATCTGCTCGCCGACGCAGGCGCGGGCGATTTTTGCGTTGGCACGGTCGACTCTTGGCTCATCTGGAACCTCACCGACGGCCGCAACCACGTCATCGACTCCTCCAACGCTGGGGTAACCGAACTCACCGAACTCACCGCGGCTACCTGGAACCCAGACGTTTGTGCCACCTTAGGTATTCCGTTGGCAGCACTACCCACGATCGTCGACTCAATAGGGGTAGTGGGCGAGGCCTCCGCTTTGCCCGGGTCATTGCCAATTGCTGGCATTGCTGGCGATCAACAGGCATCACTCATTGGCCAGGGCTGTGTCACCTCCGGCGCGGCAAAGATCACGTTCGGCACCGGTGCGATGCTCGACGTATGTGTCGGAACTACCCGGCCCAGTTTCGACAAACAAAGCGATAACGGCACGTTCCCCATCGTGGCCTGGAGCGGTAACAACGAAACCGTGTGGGGTGTCGAAGCCGTCATGTTGGCTGCGGGCACGAACGTCGAATGGCTCGTCGAAGACATGGGCCTCATTGCGTCTCCTGGCGAGTCGCATGACGTCGCGGCATCGGTCGACACCACCGACGGCGTCATCTACGTTCCCGCTCTTATGGGACTAGGCACACCGCATTGGGACTTCGGTGCTCGCGGCACACTGCTCGGCCTAACCCGCGGCTCTACCAAAGCTCACATCACGCGCGCTGTTCTGGAAGGGGTCGCTAACCGCGGGGCCGACTTAGTCGAGGCCGCGGAGGCTGACACCGGCCTAACCCTGGCCACATTACGTGTCGACGGTGGGATGTCGGTCAATCCCACGTTCGTTCAGGCTCTAGCTAACGCCACTGGCCGAACGGTCGAAACCGCAGCAGAAGCCGAGAGCACAACGTTGGGCGCCGCCTACCTGGCCGGCGTTGCCACCGGAGTATGGCCCGACCTGGCCACAGCGGCGAGAGAGACCTCACCCCGTTCGATCGTCGACCCCAATGCCGAAGTCGACCGAGACAAATGGAAAGACGCGATCGGGCGCTCGGGCGAGTGGTATCCCGAGCTATCGGGAATCAAGTTCTAACGCAAGCCACGCTCTTCTTCGTATTCGGCGATGGTGTTGAGTTGCGCCCCCAACGTTGCATCTACCCACCTAGTACCGGCGCCGGTAACGAAGTCGTAGCTCTTCTGTACGGGTTCAAGCTGACCATCAAAATGCGGCATGACCTCTTCGGCAAAGAGCTCATAGGACCGTTGTGTTGCTGGCCAGTTGGCAATGTCCGCTCCGAGCATCAAGAAACACCCAAACCCACCGGTCTTCGCCTGCAAGCGATGCAGTTGGTCGATAGCCATATCCGGCGTACCAATGACCATCTGTCCTGAGTCGATTGCTGCATCAACAAATTCGTTGTAGTCAGTGGGAGGCGGTGGATCATTGGGATCGCCTAACGGAATGATGTGCGACAGATAGTTAAAGACCCACTGCAACCCATACTCACAGTTCTTGCGGGCCTCGGCTTCGGTTTCGGCAATGTGCATGGGCCCCATAAGTCGCCATTTGTCGCGGCGAGCCGCGTAGCCATTGAGATCAGCTTCTTCGTTCCAAACCTTGAAGTTGTAGTCCAGTAGCTCAAAACCGGCTGGCGCAGTCGCCGCAACCGAAATCATGCCTGTGCCATAGCGGCCAGCCAGTTTGGAGCCCGACGGGGACATGGTCGATGCGCAGGCAATATCAAAGTCTGAATACGGCTTTAATTGCAGAACCGCATCTTTGCAGGTGAACCAGTCGGTCTCCGCGTTGACGGTCTCTCCGGCGAACAATGCCATGATGACCTCGAAGCTTTCCATCATGCGACGTCGTTGATCATTCGGGTCGATACCCAACATGGCTGCATCTGAGGTGAGTTGACCAGGGCCCACGCCAAACATCATGCGGCCTCGTGTCATGTGATCAAGCTGCACAATGCGGTCGGCCAAGATCAAGGGATGGTGATAGGGCAACGAGTTCACTCCCGTGCCCAACTTGATGTGCTTCGTTCGTTCGGCTGCTGCGGCAATAAACACCTCCGGACTGGCAATCAACTCGGAACCGGCCGAGTGGTGTTCGCCAATCCACGCCTCGTGATAACCCAAGCGATCGAGCAGTTCCATGAACTCGAGGTCGCGATGCAAAGCAAGCGTGGGGTTAATCCCAACCTTGTGCATCGGTGGCAAAAAGACGCCAAAGCGAAGTGGACCAAATGCACTCGTAGATGTCATGGCTTCATCTTCTCAGACTTCGTTCAACGCTGCCAGCCTCAGTCCGGGTCTACCCCACTACCAAACGCCGGGCCAACATGTCGGTGAGTTCGTCCACCGGACCGCCGATTTCTGCCATTTCTTCGCGGCAGCGATTTAGTGCCCGCAGCGCGGCCGCCCGATCGCCCCGCTGGATATAGCTGCTAATGAGTAAGCGGTGACCGGCTTCGGCCCATGGTTCGCTGGCCAGCGCCCGCGACGCCATCCGCCCGGCGCCATCGACATCTCCTTGGGCCAAGAGCAACTCTCCTGACCGCACCGCCGCGGCAATAAACCGGCTTCGTAATCGATCTCGATCGAAACCCACCCAGTCGTCGTAGGTGGTGTCGATCAGGAGATCTCCCCGATACATGTCGACGGCTTGGGTAAGTGGAGCGATCGCCATACTTGGCACCCCATCGGCTTCGGCGGATGCCGCTGAATCGATAAGCGCATCAAAGGTCCATATGTCGACATCGAGCCCTTCGGTGCGGTGAAGCCGAATCGATTCCCCATCAGATCGAACCGTGAACGGGGCATCGCCACTCAGTCTCTTAGGTTCAAGCGTCTTCAGTAGGAGGCTAAGCGTCGAGCGAAACGAGCGACGCGCCGACTCCTCGGTTGCATCAGGCCAAAGTGCAGCCATAACAGTGTCCCGGGTCGCGATGGGGTTCAGCGCCAGAAAACCAAATAGGGAGCGAACCTTGTCTCTCCCCCAGTCGCTGCTCTCTACGCGTTCTGGACCAAACCAAAGTTCGCTCGGTCCCAGGAAGCACACTCGCCGAATTTCAGCAGGCGCAGCCGGGATTGTTTCCAGCAACGATCTCGCTGCCTCCACTACGCCGGAAATCGGGTGTTGCAGTTGTTGACGAAACGCGTCGCGAGCGGGTGGCCCCAAAAGGTCAATTATTTCTCGACCGGCAGCAGCGGCCTCGCTCCGCCCTACCGATTCGGCCGCGACAATAAACTCGGCTGCTCCGCGTAACCCAAGGGTGGTGAGCAAATTGGTGTGAAGTTCCGGCCACTCGACATGGCGAATTGCGTCGAGTTGACCCACCTCGTGCAACTCCACCAGAGCCTGCAACAGCCCGAAGTCCCGGTGATGAAATGGCCCGACTGCTCGATCAAGCAACGATTGGCGGACTTCCGGCAAGAAAACATACAACAACCTTGGAAACACCAGGTACAACGCGTCTTTCAGATCGCCAACAGGGTGCGCGGCTACCAGATTACGCAGCCGGTCCACTCCACGGGCTATCTCGTCCGGGTCACTTGACTCCACCTCAATTGCGGCTCGCAAAAGCGCCACCTGAATATCGGCCCGCCAGTTTGTTTGACCATCGTTGAGCAGTTCCGCCGCCGCCAGATGTCCGCTGGCCGCTACCTGATCGCCGCTGAGTATGGCCACGCCCGCCGCCCAGGCTTCCCAAAGGAAACGATCGCGGCCCCCCAGCCCTGGAGCGGGTCCCTTCGCCAACAGGTCCAACATCTCCGCCACCATGCCGTGACGGAACAACGCCCACATGGCCGTGTCCGAAGTACCGGGCAATGCCCGCGCATGGGTTTGACCCTTTCGGGCCACTTCAAGGCTGGGATAACCCGACTGAGAGAGTGCCGCGGCCTCAAAGCTGTACATGATGCTGCGGTACATCGGATCCAGTTTCGCCGGGTCCATCCGTTGAACTTCATGCAGCATTGCTTGCCGGTCGCCCGTTGCTGCCGCCACGGTGGCCGCACCCAACATCATGATCTGTTGAGCAATCGACACGCCTTCATCAGCCAATTGGCCACATCGCTCGTATAGCTCCATCAGGCGAGCAGTGTCGCGTTTCACATACGCCTTAAAAATCACCTGGCCCAACGCGGTTGCTTCGGCGTGTGCATCTCCTAACGCCCGAAATCCTTGCTGCGCAGCAACATTGTCGGCTTCACCGAGATCGCTCGCCGGGTCACCGTCTCGCAACGCAAACGCCCGCAAAACTCGAACCGCCGGATCGTTGACAAGTTGCTTCGGGATAACCGTCAGCCATCGGCGAATATCGTGAAGCGGAGGCTCGAGGACATACACCATCACATCACGTAACTTGCGTCGCAATTCGGTTTGCATCGATGAACCAAGAAGACATACATCGACCGCTGCTACATGGTTTCGCTGCTGATCTAGGTACCGCACCGCCCGTTGTCGGTAACCGTCAAGTTCTGCCGTGGTTACCGCTCCCAGGACAATGTCGTTCCATAGATCGTGAGCCTCCCATGCTTGGCCCCGGCGATGGACCAGTGGCAACGCTTCCAACGCCGCCACCGATACTTCAGCCACATGCTCGATCATTGCCTCGTCGCCGCCGCCGACTGCGACCAGCACCTGTAGAGCCTTAGTTTCGGCCACCGACAACGAACTAAGAACTTCTTCGCGAACAAAATCTGAGGCCGTCTCCGTGCGCATTGCCAAGGAGATCAATGCTGGCCAGCCACCCAATGCCGCAAATCGCGCGATGTCGCTTCGCCCTTTGGTTAGTGAGGCAACCTCTTCGGAGTTCAGGGTCATTGCTTCTGCATCAACCCGACCAACCCGTCCTTGCGCTTCTAGGCGAGCCAGCGCAAACGGAATTGTCCGACGCGACGCTAAGAGCAGGTGCCCATTGGCAGGCAGCAGTTCGACCAACTGCCCAACGGCGGCCAGCCCCGACGACTCACTGCCTAGCAAATGCACATCATCAAGAAGCAGGCACACCTGAGCTGGTGAGCGCATGGCTACGGCTTCAACAATCGCGGCGACGGCCTCGTCGGTTCCATCGGCGATCGGCGCCGCACACCCGACGACTTCACCGAGACCAGCGAGTAGATGGGCGGCGGCCTCATCGCCGCTCTCGCACCCAATCCAAAGATCAATTCCACGGGGAGACAGTTGATTTTCTGCAAGTGCTCCGACCAATGCGGTGGTCTTCCCCATGCCGGCCCCGGCCTCTATTACGGTGACGCGATGCTCGAAGCGCTCGCGCAAGACAGCCTGCACGCGACGACGTCGAATGCTCGATTGCTCAACGGGAGCCTCAAACCGGAATGGACGACTCATTCGAACAGTGAGTTTGGGCTGGGCGTCATACGCGAATAGTAGTGGGCCACCGACAGTCGGCGAAAGAGGTAATCGGCGCGCAGACATACACATAAGCCTGATCACGGCCCATCACCGACGCGTCACCTATCCGGCCTTCACCTACCCATCACGGGTAGGTGGGCTAGCTTCGAGGCAGTTTCCAGTAGCCCCGGACGGTCGCATTGGACCGTCCTAGACCCAGATCGTCGAACAGATACGACCGCAAGCGGTGCACCGCTGAGGCCTCCCCCGCCGCCCACACATGGTGGTCACGATCAGGCGGATTTTCGACAATCGCCGCGTGCATTGCCGAGCCATGTGCCGCCCCTACGGAACGGACGTGCCAGGTGATGTCTGCGCCGGGGTGCTCGGGTAATTCGACCTTGGCCTGAGAATCGTTGATCTCAAGAATCACCCGAACCGCCGCACTCTGAGGCAACGCTGAGAGGAGGATCCCAATAGCCGGAATCGCCGACTCGTCTCCCGCAAGCAAGAAGTTGGTGATGCCGTCAGGAACGGCGAACCCGCGGCCGGTTCCGGCAATAGCGACCCGGTCACCCACCTTGACCTCGCGAGCCCAATCCGAGAGCGGCGATGAACCATGCAGCACTATCGCGCCCGAGAGTTCGAGTTCGTCGACATCGAAACGAAGGGGCGTGAGCGTACGAATAGTAGGACGGCTGTCATCGGCCTTCAGGAACTCGTTGCCATTCCACACAGGGATCGCGAGTTCCTCGCCAGGGTCTGGGATGAGCAAGCGCATGCTTGAAGCCGGCAGCCCACAATCGAAGCCCGCAAGTTCGGCACCCTGGAAAATCACATTCATCATGAAGGGATTAACGGACTTAACGGCCACAACCGCAACACGCCGAAACGCCGGAGGTTCACGACGAGTAGGGACAGTAGCCATGCGTTCAGTCTAGAGAGGGTGTGCAAGGAGCAGAGCAAGCTCGGAGCAGAGCGCAGGGCGAGAGCCCGTCTAGGCAGCAGCCGTAGGAGTGCCCGAAGGGCACGACTAGGCTGAAAGAGATGGTAAGTCGACCGGGTGACCGCGGCATTTCGATGTCGAGGAAGGTCGGGGCTCCTCCGAACAGAGTGCTGACGAGAGTCAGGACGGGGCGACCTGTCGGAAAGGGCAACAGAGAGTAAACCGCCGATGGCCTAGCTTGCTAGGCACAGGTAAGGGTGAAACGGTGCGGTAAGAGCGCACCAGCGTCGAGGGTGACCTCGGCGGCTTGGTAACCCCCATTCGGAGCAAGGCCAAGCGTGTGATTTGAGCCGTTCGGCTCGCCCCTCGGGGCAGTCACCAGGTAGGCCGCATAGATGGATGGTCACCAAAAGGAAGTCCGTGAGGACTCCTGGAACAGAACCCCGCCTATAGGTCGACTTACCATCATTTATATCATCTGACCGGTGGTTACCTTCAGTGTGATTAGCACCCGGGGCTCGGAAATTCAGACAAGGTCAGCACCTCTAGCAAAGGTGACTGGCAGCAGATCGTGAAACATTCATGTGAATGTTTGACTTAATATTCAAATGAATGTAATGTCCCCGTGTGGTCACGACCGAATCCAGCTTTCTCGACGGCTATATGCCCTACCTTTTACGCCGCGCCGACCACGCGCTGTCTGCCCCGTTGTATGCGATGCTCTCCAAGCGCGGTATTGCTCTCTCGGAGTGGCGGGTGCTTGCGGTGCTTC
>CAXMUI010000013.1:0-9407 GCA_964196475.1 uncultured Acidimicrobiia bacterium | reverse complement strand
ATGGTTATCGATGACGAGCTTGTTATCGCATTGCTGCGGGGCGATCACCAACTCAACGAACAAAAACTCAAGGACACAGCGCAAGCTATTGCTATGCGTCCAGCCTCCGCCGAAGAGGTCCTCAAGACATTGGGTGCCAATCCCGGAAGCCTCGGCGCCGTCGGTGTTGAAGGACTCAAGATCGTGGCCGACGAAGCGCTTCGTGGCCGCACATCAATGACCACCGGAGCCAACGAGGACGATTGGCATTGGCGCGGCGTGAATGTGGAACGTGATATTTCCGTGACCGAATGGGCCGATCTTCGCGAGGTGAAAGCGGGCGAGAAGTGCGCCGAATGTGGCGAAACCCTCGAGATCGTTCGCTGCATCGAGTCTGGTCATATCTTTAAACTCGGTACGAAGTATGCCGAGGCCATGGGCGCCACGGTCACGAATCAAGATGGCAAGAATGTGCCGATTGTTATGGGTTCGTATGGCATCGGTATTGGGCGGGGCATGGCTGCCGCGGCCGAAACCCATCACGACGACAACGGTCTCATTTGGCCGATGTCGATTGCACCGTACGAGGTGGTCATCACCATCGTCAATATGAAGGATGATGCGTCGGTCGCCGCGGCCGAAACGATGTACGCCGAGCTTCTCGCTCAGGGCATCGACGTAATTCTCGATGATCGTGCTGGCCGAGCCGGGGTCAAGTTTGCTGATGCCGAACTCATCGGCATTCCGCTGCGCATCACGATTGGGCCTCGAGCTTTGGGCGATGGTGAGGTTGAACTTACCGATCGTTCCACAGGCGAAACCACGCGTGAACCTGTTGGCGCAGTTGTCGAAGGTGTCAGCAACCAGGTGAGACAAGCACGCTGATTGCTCTCATAGAGATGCTGGGCGCCCCGTTGACCTAGATGGCGTAGCTGGCGATCGTGCAACCTACGGCGAAGATGGGGATCGGTGCGTAGAAGTGCACGGTTCCAGACGCTTTTTTAGCGGCGGCGCTAATTGCGAGAAACGTCCGGATTTCAAAGCCGCCCTGACCAGCATCGGCATAAATAGTGGTGTCGTCGTAATCGAGCAAGGCGTCGCGATCGTTGCGGCACCACCGGTCGAGAAAGTCGGCATCCCACGGTTCGTTGATCTTCCCAGAGTCGGGAGTTGCAGGCCAGTGCGAAATGCCGCCAGTGCCCACGACTGCGATGCGCTCTGGAAGTGCGTCGGCTGCGGCACGGAGTGACTCACCAAAGGACCAAGCTCTATGTAGTGGCGTAAGCGGTGGACCTTGGCAGTTGATGTTGACCGGGATGATGGGGAGGTCGTAGTTGGGAGTGAGGAAGTGGAGCGGAACCATGATGCCGTGGTCAAATTGCCATTCTTCGGCGTAGGCCACATCGGAAGTGTTCATCACTTCTTTGATGAGACGTTTGGAGAGTTCGGCGTTGCCGGGGACCTTCGTTTTGTCGATTCCGAGCCACGCCGGATCTTCTATGGGCCCGGTGTAAGAATCGGCCATGCCAATGGCGAAACTGGGCATATTGTTCATGAAGAAGTTGGCGAAATGCTCGGCGGCAACAACCACGAGCGCGTCGGGTTTGGTGGCTTCGATGTCCTGGCGCATTTGGTCGAATGCGGAGTAGAAGTCGTCTCGAATGGTGGGGTCGGCCTGGTCGGATCGTCCAACGATGCCGGGGGCGTGGCTACAAACACCGGCATAAACGAGTGGCATTTCAGGACTCCTTTGTTGCTGACTTTGTGCTTGCAACGCCGTCGGTGGCGTGACTCTGTTGACCGAGGTTCTCGGCGTGATTGTCGACGCCCTCATAGCCAGTGACGGCGTATACCCCGGCGCGCACGGGGCCGTGTTCATCGATGCCTTCGCGCATGAGTCGGAGGTAGTCCGCCCATTCAATGCCATGCAAGGGGGCGAAATGCATGAGGATTTGACCGTTGACACCCATGTGAAAGAGCAGCCCAATGTCGGGTTCGACTAGGGCGTGGATCTCTTCGTCGGTGAGGTCGTAGTTGGCTAACGATCCGGTCCGATCAGCAAAATACTGTTCGCGGACGGCCTCGCTGCGGTTTATTTCGTAAAGAAATTTTTGCACGTAGTACAAACTCATGAAACCCCCCTAGGCCTGCCGCTGATAGTAGACGCAGATGCCGTGTCGACGAAAATGACATGCCACCAAAGAGAAAAATCGCCAAATGGGGCAGCCGAAATATTGGAGCGGTGGCCAACATGTTGTCCGTGTCCTCGGCCAATTAGCGATGAGCCTCGTGGGCGAAGAGCAAGTAGCTACGCGGCCAGCACAAGGATGATCGGGTAGGCGAGCAGGAAGGCAATTCCTGCTGAGCGTCGGTAGCCCCGTCCGACAAGGCCGATGGTGAGAACGGTGGCGGAAACGCCCATCATGAGCCACAAGCTGGCGTTGGTGGTTTCGTCAATCTCGCCTGTTCCAAGTATTGCGGCGATGCCGCCGACGGCAAGCGCATTAAATATGTTGGAGCCGAAGACGTTGCCGATGACGAGTTCTACTGATCCGCGGCGGGCCGCAGCAACAGCGGTGGCGATCTCGGGCAGGCTGGTGCCGATCGATACGATGGTGAGGCCGATTAAGGCCTCGGATGCACCCAACTCTTCGGCGATATCGATGGCCCCGATGACGAGTAGTTGCGCGCCGATGATCACGCCGATGAGGGCAATCAGTGCGGTGAGGAATGCTTGGGAAACCTTCCGTCGATCGACGGCAACGATCCTCGGTGTCGTCTCTGCACTGCCATCCAACGCGATCATAATTGCCGCGCCAATCATGACGAGCAGCAGAATCATTCCATGCCACTGTTCGAGTCGTCCATTGAGAGCGAACCCACCGAAGAGCACCGTGGCGACCAACATGATGCCGCCTTCTCGAAAGAAGACTTCGCGAGGGGCGGTCACATGGGTAATGAGGGCGGCGATGCCAAGGGCGACGGTGATATTGGCGAGGTTGGAGCCAATGATGTTGCTGGTCGCGAGGTCGATGGTGTCTCGCTGGGCGGCAGCGATACCACTGACGACCATTTCAGGAAGTGACGTTCCGAGACCCACGACGAGAGCGCCGACGATTACCGGAGAAATACCAAGTTGTTTGGAGACATCTTCGGCGGCATCGACTGCACGGTCGGCTGCAACAGTCAAAACGATGATGCCGCCAAGAAGCGCAAGGATGGAAAGAATCACTCGTTAAAGCTAACGCGTAGACCCCCAACCCCATCCCACCATCCCCTAACACCCCGAACCCCACCCACCAACACCCCGAACTCCACCCACCAACACCAACTGGTAGGCGCGAAGGTGGGTCAGGGTGTCATCTACGCCTACCAGTTGATGAATTTTCCGAACTGGTAGGCCTGATGGGGGGTGCGGGTGTCACTTACGCCTACCAGTTGGGAAGCGTGAGTGGGGAAGCGGGGCGTGAGTGCTATTGCTGGATGTAGGCGGTGAAGCTGCACTTGGCCATTGCTGGGCCGTTGCCCCCGACTACCTGGGTGTGACGGGCGGGGCGGGTTTCGGCATCGGGGAAGTGTTGCGACCATGGTCCATTGATGGACGGGCGGACGTCACCGTTTTGTACGAAGAACGTGATCTTGATGATGTCGTCCCAGGTTCCCTCGGCGACGTCGAGGATGGAGTTGATGTGGGTGAACAGGTTGGCGATCTGAGCATCGACGGACTCGGGTATGTCGCGCGTGTTGGGGTCGAACGGCGGGATCACGCTGGTTTCGAGCATCGGCCCAACCATGCTGGCCGAGGGCAAAGGGTTGGCGTGAATGATGCTGGGTGCTTCGATTGCTTTACGGCTCATGATGCCTCGTTCGGGAATCTGAAAGATTTGTGGGCGTTACCGGCTTTTGGGTCGATTATGCACCCAGGTCTGTGCGAAAGTGCAGGGGAAGGGTTCGACATCATGTCGGTGTCCCCTCGTGTGACACATTAGATGTCGCGGCACTGACTGACTGCATTGTCAGAGTGGTGTTGATTTCTGTCCCGATCCTCCTACTGCAATTTTGTTTCTTCTTTTCTGTGCAAACGTTTCGAAGGTGGTGCTGCCATGGCTTTAGCCGAGTTTGAACTAAGTGATCGTTTCCGGGTCGACGATGGTGATGTCGCCATGTCGGGGGTGCAGGCCATGTTGCGGATTTTGATCGATCAGTTGCGGGCCGACCGGCGTGATGGCCTGGCCAATGCCGCATTTGTAAGTGGTTACCGCGGCTCGCCGGTTGGTGGTGTGGATGCGTTGATGGAGCAGAACCATTCCGAACTTGATGCCAACAACATTACTTTTACCCCTGGCGTGAATGAGGATCTTGCCGCCGCGGCGGTGTGGGGAAGTCAGCTGGCTAGGCGCAACTGGTCGAGCAAATACGACGGCGTTTTGGGTATGTGGTACGGCAAGGCGCCTGGCCTCGATCGGTCGGGCGACGCGATCATGCACGCCAACATCAGTGGTGCAGACCCCAGAGGCGGCGTACTGATGGTGGCAGGGGATGATCCCAGTTCGAAGTCTTCGACTCTGGCCTCAGGTTCGGAATTTATGCTGCAACACCTGGCTACGCCAATCCTGTATCCGGGCACGGTTCAGGAGGTTCTCGATTACGGCCGGCTCGGATTCGAGATGTCGCGTTATGCCGGTTCGTGGTCGGCGTTGAAGTTGGTTACCAACGTGGCCGATGCGTACACCTCCGTGAAGGTCGGGCCGGGCCGAGTCATGGTGTCTCGTCCCGAGTGGGAGTTCGAGGGAAAACCCTGGGCGCACACGCAGGAAGATTTGTTCATCGGTGCTGAATCGGTGGCGATGGAATATGAACAGTACGCCGGCCGTATACCCGCAGCCGAGCAATGGATTGCCCACAATCGACTTAACTATTCGACGGTACCTACTACTGATGCCACGTTGGGGATTGTTGCGGCTGGCAAGACGTATTATGACGTCCGTGCCGCGCTGGACAAGCTGGGATTGCCCGATGCCGAACTGCATCGCCGAGGAATCCGGATTTTCAAACCGACGGTTATCTGGCCTCTGGAGCCGACATCGTTGCGTGAGTTTGCTGCTGGTCTCGACACCATTGTGGTGATTGAAGAGAAGCGCGGATTTATAGAATCGCAGGTCAAGGGCGTTCTCTATGGCCTGACAAATGCGCCCCAGGTATTCGGTAAACGGACCACTACCGGCGACTACTGGTTCCCTGGTCATGGTGAAATGGATACCGATTTAGTGTCCGGTCTACTCCGACCGTTTCTCAGCGATCGATTCGGTGCCGAGGCGTTGACTCCGGCCGAGCCAAAGCGCATTGCGATTTCGGTTGTAGATGCGGCCGCCAATCGCACGGCGGCTTTCTGCTCAGGTTGTCCCCACAGCACGTCTACGTGGGTCCCCGAGGGATCCGAAGCCGGTGGTGGCATTGGTTGTCACGGTATGTCGGCAACCGTCCCAGAGCGCAACAATTTCGGCATTTGTCATATGGGCGCTGAAGGTGTCCAGTGGGTGGGAGCTGCACCGTTTGTGTCGATGGAGCATCGCTTCCAGCACATTGGTGATGGCACGTTCCATCACTCGGGCAGCCTGGCGGTTCGGCAGGCTATTGCTGCGGGCACCAACGTCACCTACAAGATCTTGTACAACGATGCAGTGGCGATGACTGGTGGTCAACACGTCGATGGGCAGATGCAGGTGCCCGAACTGTCGTGGTCAATTCACGCTGAAGGTGCCGCGAAGGTGATGGTGGTTACCGAAGACGTCAAGAAGTATCCGCGAGGCGCGTCGTTCGCTCCGGGAGTCGAGATTTGGGATCGCAGTAGATTGGACGAAGCCCAGCGGTTGCTGCGTGACATTCCGGGTTGCACTGTGCTGATTTATGACCAAGAGTGCGCGGCCGAGAAGCGTCGCAAACGTAAGCGCGGCACGCTGGTAAATCCGGCCATGCGGGTGTTCATCAACGAACTCGTGTGTGAGGGTTGCGGTGATTGTGGAGCCAAGTCGACCTGCCTGTCCGTACAACCAACCGACACTGAGTTTGGACGTAAGACGCAGATCCATCAGTCCTCATGCAATTTCGATTACACCTGTATGGAGGGTGATTGTCCCGCCTTTGTCGAGGTCATTCCCGACCCTGCCGGCGCAAAAAAGGCGGGTTCGGTCTTTGCCGCATTGTCGGCTGATCTCCCCGAACCCGATCGACTCGATGAAGGCGACATCGTAATGGTGGGCATCGGCGGCACCGGTGTGGTGACCATCAATCAGATGTTGGCCACGGCCACAATGCTCGACGGCAAAGAAGCCCATGGGCTCGATCAGACCGGCTTGTCGCAGAAAGCCGGGCCGGTTATTGCACACATGAAGATCCGTCATGGTGCTGATGCGTCAGGCGATCAGGTCACCAAGATTGGCGGTGGTGAGGCCGATGCTTTCCTCATCTTTGATCCGCTCACCGCGGTCACACCAACCAACATTGCCAAAGCCTCACCCGATCGCACCGTGGCGATTGTGTCCTCTAACCAGGTCCCGACAGCGGCGATGGTTCGCGATCTTGCCACCAGTTACCCGGAATGGGACGCGCTGCGCATGGCAATCGATGGCGCAACGGCAGCCGAACGCAATGTGTATTTCGATGCGGGAGCGGTGTCTGATGCGCTTTTTAAAACGCAATTACCTGCCAACGTGATGGTGCTCGGGGCGGCATATCAGGTCGGTGTCATTCCAATCTCGGCGGCGTCGATCGAACGAGCTATCGAGATCAACGGTACGGCGGTCGAGATGAATCATCAGGCCTTCCGGGCCGGTCGCCAAATGGTGATCGATCCCGACTGGATCGATGGACTCGATCTTGCTGCCGGCGACTCGACGCCCACCGTTTCGCCTCAGGTGACCAGCCTCATGGAGCGGGTCGAAGATCCGTCGGACGAACTTACTCGCTTGCTGACTATCCGGGTCCCGGACCTCATCGACTATCAAAACCAGGCCTACTCGCGCAGTTATGTCGAGTTTGTGCAGACGGTTCGAGCCGTCGAAGCCGCAGTTGGTGACGACACTCGATTGACCGAAGCGGTTGCTCGGTACCTCTACAAGTTGATGGCCTACAAAGACGAATACGAAGTGGCCCGTTTGTATCGATCCGAAGAGTTTGCTGCTGCGGTGAGCGAGCAGTTTGGTTCTGGCGCCAAGATCACCTACAAACTGCATCCACCAGCGATGCGACGGATGGGACGCGATAAGAAGATCGGCTTGCGTCGCACTGGCTCGGCCGCATTTGCAATCCTGGCCCGCATGAAGCGCGTGCGTGGCAAGGCCACCGATGTATTTGGCAGAACGAAACATCGTCAACTCGAACGCGATCTCATTGACGATTACAAATCGATGGTCATGGGAACCTTGGCTGACCTGTCGGTGGATACCTACGATCGGGCGGTGACCATCGCCGAACTACCGGACATCATTCGTGGATACGAGTCGTTGAAAGAAACCAACATTGCCAAATTCCGGGCAGAAGCTCAGCGCCTCGGGGCCAACGTTAATTAGTCCACCTCTAGCAAGGGCTATCGCTAACTAGGGCGTCAACCACCAGCCACCAAGCGTAGCCGTGGGCAATCATGGGGCCAGGGCCCGAGATCTGCCCACCGCTTCAGAGAAGATCCCGTAGTCGTGGGCAATTATCGGGCCTGGGCCCGAGATCTGCCCACCGCTTTGGGGAGGGGAAGGGGGTGTTGTTAGAGGGTGGCCCAGAAATCTTGGAGCAGCGCGGCGCCACCTGTGGGGTTGCTCACCATCCACCAGTGTCCGTCGTCGGGCAATTCGCCAACTGTTGCGCCGGTGCGATCGACGAGGGATTGGGTGGAACCGTCGCGCTGGAAAGGGTCGTTGCCCGCCTTGATAGCGAGCCCAGGCATGGAGATGTTGTCGATGGCGGCTCCCCAGTCGTGGCCAAGTCGGTAGGCCGACCGGCAGAGAGTGAGAATGCTGGAGGCCATCAGTTCGTCGAAGCCTTCGGCCATTTGCAGGGAGCCAACGTCGGGAACGCCGGTGCTTGCCAACACCATGGCGAGGTCTTCGTTGGACGCGCCGACCATGCCTTCCATGAATCCTTCGCCTTCATCGCTGATCCAGAGTTTGGCCATGTCGTGCCATTCGAAGGTGTCGTCGACGGCACCCATGTCGATGGCAAATGACCGTATGTTGGCGGGCTGATACGACAAAACTCGTAGGCTGAGTATTGACCCCCAGTCGTGGCCGACTAGATCTACTGGTCCGTCGATCGACGCGATTTCGGCCGCGAGGTAATCGGCGTAGCGGAACATTGTGGGCTCGAAGCCCTCGGGCAAGGGCGTACCGAAACCAGGAAGTGCGATAGTTATCGCATCGTCGCGATCGAGTTCGGCAATGAGTGGATCCCAAATGGAAGCGGTCTCGGGAACACCATGAAGAAATACAGCAGTCATGTTCAGACTGTAGGCCAGAACAGGAGTTGAGGTTAGGCCTACGGATCGGACGTGCGGGGTTGATGGACTTGGAGGATCGGTCGGCGATTGAGGGGGATTCTGGTCTCGCATCAAGCGGGTAGATTCGACAGGTGACTAACCCTGTGCCCGAGCGAGCAAACCAGACGGCGCGGCGAAGTACCGAGCCTGTTGACCATGGTGGTTGGCCGCGGTGGAAGGTGTGGGTTGTCGGCTTGTTCGCCAGCGCGATTGTGATCATCGCGATGTTTTGGATCACTTGGGCAGTGGTAGGAGGATCTGACGCCGAGCCAACTATCGAAGTCAGTAATAACTCAGCGGATGCGTTGTATATCCATGTCGCCGATGGACCGCTGGTATCTGATGACGGTGTTTTTGTAGCGGCAGCGACGTCGGCCACGGTCGCGTGCCCGTCCGGTGTTGGCTTCGTGGTAACCGACGCTGCGCTTCGATCAGTAGATACAGGCGTGTGCCCAGATCGTGACCTGCTCGTGGTGGTTGTGACCGCTGAAATGGTGAACAACTAGCCACCTCGCTCAAACCGGTGCGATGGGGATGGGTTACGGTCGGGGTATGACGACCTCAGTGACGATTACGGGTAGTGGCACGCCGATTCCTTCGCCGGATCGCGCGGGCCCAGGGGTGCTGGTGCAGTGCGGCGACGTCAATCTGCAGTTTGATGCTGGCCGATCCACGCTTATGCGGTTGGCCGCGATGGGAGTTTGGCCCGGCCAGTTGGATGGGGTTTTCGTCACGCACCATCACAGTGACCATCTGACGGGGTTACAGGATTTGGTGTTGTCGCGTTGGGTGATGGATCGGGCGGGGAGCAATCTGCCGATGCCGGTTGTTCTGCCTGCCGGGCCGGCTGAGCGGTTTGTCGACAAGATGCTGGACGCGTGGGAAGAGGATGTTGCGGTGCGGG
>CAXMUI010000012.1:0-11806 GCA_964196475.1 uncultured Acidimicrobiia bacterium | reverse complement strand
GCATTCGACGTAGGGTTGGGTCACGACCTCAACCAGACGAGTAAAGGGCGCATAGTCGCCCGCTGTAGCGGCAACGAGGGCTTCGTCGACCAAATGATTGCGGGGAATGTAGAGCGGGTTGTGCTCATCCATCGTGTCGGCCACCACACCGGGGGCAATCCCCTGTTCCGTGATTCGCTCGTGCCACGCCGCCAGCCAATCGTCGGGCATTTCGGACGGGGTGAACAGCGCGCTAAACGCCTGGGTATCGCCGCGTAAATCTTGGGCCAAAGCTCGAAAGCTGTCGGTGTAGTCAATGTGGTTCGCGGCAAGCAGGGTCAGATACTCAGCAGCCAAGTTCTTGTCGCCCTCACTTGACGACACTAGGCCGAGCTTGGTCGCCATACCGTCCATCCACCGCTGCTCGTAAACGTCGGCGAAACCGTTGAGAGCGTTGGTGGCCAGCGTCACTGCTTCGTCTTCGTCATCGCTAATGAGCGGAAGCAGAGTTTCGGCCAAACGAGCGAGATTCCATTGGGTAATGCTGGGCTGGTTGCCGTAGGCGTAGCGACCTTGATGATCGATGGAGCTAAACACTGTGGCATGGTCGTAGCGGTCCATGAAGGCGCAGGGCCCGTAGTCGATAGTTTCGGAGGCAATCGTGACGTTGTCGGTGTTGAGTACACCATGAATGAAGCCGACCAGCATCCATTGGGATACCAACGAAGCTTGGGCATTGATAACCGCTTTCAGAAAAGCCAAGTAGCACCCGTCGTCGGCCGGGTCGATGTCCGGAAAATGACGCTGGATCGAGTAATCAGCTAGTCGTTGGACGACTGAACGATCCTCCAGGCGAGCCGCGTATTCGAATGTTCCCACGCGAATATGACTACCAGCTACCCGCAACAACACGCCACCGGGCACCATGGTCTCGCGCCGCACCATCTCACCAGTAGCGACCACAGACAATGCTCGGGTCGTTGGGATGTTGAGCGCATGCATGGCTTCGGCCATCACATACTCACGCAACATTGGAGCCAACTCAGCTTTGCCATCACCTCTTCGAGCAAACGGTGTTCGGCCCGAGCCCTTGAGGTGAAGATCGCGACGGACCTTGTGCGCATCCACCGTCTCGCCCAACAGTAAAGCTCGCCCATCGCCGAGCGTGGGTGAATAGCCACCAAACTGATGCCCTGCATAGGCCATTGCCGTTGGATGGGACCCGGCCGGGGGGACGTTGCCCGCCACGATTTCAATACCTTCGGGTGACTCGAGCAGGTTCGGGTCGAGGCCCAGTTCGGCGGCGAGTGAAGTGTTTGCTGCGACCAACTCGGGAGCCGGAACCGCCGCACCTTTCCAGGGAACCTGGAGTTCGGGAAGTGCACCAGCAAAAGTATCTTGCAAATTGAGGTCAACGGCGACAGATACGTGTTCAGTCATTGTTCGTTCTAACCGGCATCGTCGTGATTTGCTTCCCACCTGGCCTCATCGGTCCAGGTTACTCATCCCACGCGTCATAGCTCTTCCGCATGTTTACGGTGCCCCGTTCGTTAGCTTGCAAGCGACTGCAGGTGAGCTTCCAGTTTGTCGATGGCCATCCCCCACCCGCCTGCCCCTGGTGAATCTGCGGGTACACCTACGTGCGTCATTGTCATGGCGGTGCCGCCGTCAACACTGACAAGATCCACTTGCACTTCGGTAGTTTCCGGGTGCCCCTCAGGCATACCCATCATGGCCGGTGAGATCACGTTGCCCTCCTCGTCAGACATGCTCTCCGTGTACACCAGGCGCTCATCGACAGCGATCTCGTTGTGCTGGCCAACGAACCACATCTGCATGGGCCCATTGGGGGTTTCCATGGCCATGCATACGTGACGACGTCCACCGATAGTGAGGTCGAATTCGGCGACGGGAATAGTCGCACCACCGGGACCGTACCAAGCCTTGAAGTGCTCGGGAACGGTCCACATTTGCCAGACCAACGATACCGGAGCGGATAGCGTGCGTTCGATTTGCACGTCTTTGGTTGCATTGTCACTCATTGTTCTTCGGATCCTTCTCTTTGGTTTGTTTGTTCTTGGTGGGTTCGCCACGCTGTAGATTTTCGAGGTAGCCATCCATCTGGTCGAAGCGTTCCTCCCAGATGGGGCGGTACTGCTCGGTCCAGTCGGCGATTTCGTGTAGCGGGCTAGCGTCGATGGTGCATGGCCGGTATTGCGCCCGCTGACCTTGGACGATTAAGCCGGCCCGTTCGAGCACTTTAATGTGGCGAGAAATAGCCGGCATCGACATGGCGAAAGGGTGGGCCAGTTCACTAACACTGGCCTCACCAAGAGCAAGTTGGGCCAACATGGCGCGCCGCGTGGGATTAGCCAAAGCGGCGAATGCATCGTTGAGCCGTTCTTCCCTCATCGCTGTGCTCATTGTTCCCATTCCCATCAAGTCTGTATTTAACATATATGTTAAATACAGACTCGACAACCTTATAGGCCGACTCGACAGGAGCGAACGCCCTACTGATCGCTACGTTGATTTGATGCCAGACGAACTACTGACCGCGCACGCCCTGGCCCCGACCCTGCGCTCCGTCGCCAATCTCGTTCCCGGACCTGCACTCCCCATTGACGATTTAACCGTGTCGGGTCAAGCAAGCTTCGCGTCCGCTTTCGATGTCAACACCGCCGCCCTCGTCGCCGCCGCCCTACCCAATCTGGCCGCTGGCGTCACAACCCTTGACCGAGACCGAGTCGCGGCAACCTTTGCTTGCCATGTGGAGATCGATGGCGAACCCATTCCAAGGTGGGCCGATCTTTCGGGGATGTACCGCACCGCCGATGATGGGTTCATCCAGTTCCATTGCAACTTTCCGCACCATCGTGAAGGCGTGATCGCAGTTCTGGGATGCGAACCAACCAAGGAGGCCGTTCAGGATGCCGTCCTGCAACACGACGCTGAGACACTCGAGACCGAACTAATCGACGTTGGCATGATCGCCGCCCGACTTCGCACCATGGACGAATGGGATGCCCATCCGCATGCTCATGCCACCCGCGATCTTCCGCTTATATCCGTCGAACAGATTGGTGAGGCTGCTCCCCGTGATACCAGCCGCCGATTGCGAGTGCTCGATTGTTCTCGCGTGCTCGCGGGGCCTGTGGCCGGGATGACTATGGCAGCACACGGTGCCGATGTCCTGCGCATCGGCAGCCCTCAGCTACCAAACGTTGCCATCTGCGTGGTTGGCACGGGGTCTGGGAAACGAAATGCCTTTGCCGACCTCAATACGCCGACCGGAACGCAACGGTTCTCGGAACTACTTTCCGGGAGCGACGTCTGGATCGATGCGTATCGACCTGGGGCATTTGCCCATCGCGGGTTCGATATGGACCGCGTCACGCCAGGAAGTATTACGGTCCAGTTGTCAGCTTTTGACTGGACCGGCCCTTGGGCCCAACGGCGAGGCTTTGACTCCATTGTTCAGACGACTACGGGCATCGGCGCCGAAGGCATGGCCCAATCTGGGTCAAGCCAACCAGTACCGCTCCCTGTTCAGGCCCTCGACTACTGCACCGGCTTGCTCGCCGCATTTGCGGCACAACAACTGGCTGCCCATCAACGAGAACACGGTGGCACGTGGCTCGCTCGACTGTCGCTCCTGCGGACCCGCAACTGGCTCACGCACCTCAAGACCCCGCTACCGTTCAGTCCATCTCCGCCGACATTTGGACCAGAGACCCTTCAGACTGTTGCTTCGCCATTCGGTGCGATCACACTGGCGAAACCATTGGGCGGAAGCTGGTCCACCCCTCCCATGCCACTCGGATCAAGTGCTCCGGCTTGGATTGAATAATCGGCGAAAGATCGCTAGGTGAACCTACAGGCGAGTGAGCAGGTAGGCCGATTCGATCATGATGCTCAGGCCGCGACTGCGAAATACGTCGTCGGTAACGTCACGGGTTTCGAGATGCTCGATGTCGAACCCATCGGCGTAGAGGCGTTCGATTTCCCCTTCCGAGACAGACCACGGTGGTCCGTTCATTTCGGACTGGTCGTAGTAGTTGGCAATCAGCAACATCTTGGACCCAGCGGCCATAAGCGAACGCAGATGATCGGCGTACTTCATCCGGGTTTCTGGATCGACAGCGACGAGTGAAGCGCGGTCGAACACCGCATCTATTGGCCCGAGGTGTTCGGCAGTGACGTCGTAGTAGTCGCCCGCAAACAACGCATAGTTCGCAGCCCGGTAACACGCTGGCGGTCCCGGTTCGATGGTGGGTTCGAGACCGCGTTCGACGAAGAATTCTTCGATGGCCTGTTCGGCATACTCAACACCGAAGACCGTGGCAGCATGCTCGGCTAGAAACGCGAGATCGAGCGTCTTGCCACACAGTGGGACGTACACCGTCCCCGGTGCCTTGTCGCCCCAAATCTGCTGCGCATACTCAGCCAGGAAGTAACTAACGTCAGCCTGATGCCACCCAATCATTCCGTCGCGCCAACGGCTGCCCCAGTCTTCAAGTTCCATCTCCGGAGCTTAGTCGCAAGGCCATGGCAAAGAAGATCTGAACCGTCACCACCTGTAACGCAACCGCCTGGCAATATTTACGGTACGCACGTACCCATTAGCCCTACCGACACTGGACTTTATCCCATGGCCCAGAACCGCCGACAACAACGAGCCGCTTCAAAGCGCAAGCGCCGGATGGCTAGTGTCGACCACGATCTAAGTGACGACCAGTGGTCGAACCTCAAGATCACTTGGGATGGATGCGCCTACTGCGGCGAACAGAACAAACCATTACAACGCGACTGCGTAATGCCCATTTCTCGGGGCGGCCGCTACACCTTCGACAACGTGGTCCCTGCCTGTGGGTCATGTAACGCCAGCAAATGCAACCACGAAGTCACCGGCTGGATGCGCCGCAAACGCTTGGACGAGCAGAACTTTCTCCGCCGATTCATCGACAACAACCGCGACGTTCCCTCGCCAGCCGGCGAGTAAAGGCCATTGCTGTGCTTACTCTCGCGGAAATTGGCGGATAACACGGCATGGACCTCACAGAGTTCAACGCTTACTGCGCTTCGCTCAAGGCCACCACTCATGTCGTTCAGTGGGGTGATGCCAATGTCTGGAAAGTCGGCGGCAAGGTATTCGCAATAGCAGGATGGGGCGAAACCGAACTGCTCGCCGTCACCTTTAAAACCACACCCGATGAATACGAGTTTTTGGTGGAGCAACCCGGCGTCCGGCCTGCCCCGTATCTGGCCTCCAGAGGCTTTACATGGGCTCAGCACTATGGAGAGCCTGGGTTAGAGGATGAGGATCTTCGCGAACAAATTCAGGAATCACACCGCATAGTCAGGTTGGGCTTGTCCAAGAAGAAACAGCGCGAGTTAGGAATCCTGTGACAACTAGGCCCGCGAGGCAATAGCGTCCGCTGAGCCCCATGTGGCATGTGTTCCGCTGGCGATGCGCTCGGGAAGCCGCACCGTTGCAACCGGGCCAGCCCCAAGATCGGCCGCCTCGTAGATAAGACACGACGACGAGTCGTTGTTCATGTCAGAAGTGAATGTCAGCACGTAGGCGTCTTCCTCTCCGGCTGGCGTTGACGTGTCGGCACCATCCTTGGCGGCCACAACGGCCTCGGAACAAAACACCCCTTCGGGCATCTGGACAACCTGCTTCTCGTCGGTGACAAGATCGTGTTTGACGAGTCCCTCAAATCCAAACCATCCTTCGCACGGCAGAGCACAATACGCGTACCGGGCCTTACGTCCGAGATACTGGTTATTGATGGCAGGGAACTCAAGAATCCCGTCGCCGGTTGACATTTCTGATGTCTGCCCTGTCTTTAGGTTGAAGCGCCACCGGTGTGACCGAGACTGCAGCGCATACATGTCGAGGTACCGAAGTACGTTGTCTCGTCGGCTCAGGCCAGCGACTGGGTCGGGCATGGGGTTTGACTGAAAGAAGCCGTCGAGCACGATTTCGTCGCCGTCCTCGTAGGCATTCGTGAAGTGTAGAACGAACGTGGGATCAGCTTCGAACCATTGGATCGAGGAGGCATCCCCGTAGCGAGGCACAATGCCAAACCGGCTCGGCATGTCACGGTGGAAACGGGCCATGTTGGCGCCGTTCGCCAAAGCAGCGGGGTCCCAGAACAGCGGAAAGTCACTGAGAATACTGTAGTTCTCAGTAATCGCCATGTCGTGCGGAAGCCGCGAACCTGGCAAAGGAATATCGGTGTAGTGCGTCAACTGCCCGGTTGGGCCGACCACCCCGTAGTGCATGAATGGGGCCGTGTTGTCGTAATTGAAAAACAACATCTCGCCGGTGTGTTCGTCGACCTTGGCGTGCGCCGAGACCCCTTGCTGGGGAAACTTGCCGTCCCAACTCTCGACTCCGAGTGCGTCCATCGTTGCTGGGTCGTGCCGATAAAGGTCACCGCACATCCAAAAGCTGCTGAGGATGGCCCCGTTGTGCACGACCACATCGGTGCTCGATGCGTCCTTCATCAATTCGCGGGCACCCCACCCATAATCGACCTTGGTCAGCGACTTTTTGGTTGCTGCCCCGGCCCAGAGCGCCTCGCCTGCGGCCTGTTCGGCGAGAAGTCCCTCGGTTCGCACAAAGCGATTTCGATAGACGGCGTCGCCATTCGAGAATGACAGAGAATGCAACATCGCGTCGCCGTCAAACGGGTGATAGGTGCCGATGGCCTCCATGAGTGGGTTCTCGGTGTTTCGTATGTAAATGCCGGTGAGATCTTCGGGGATCTTGCCCTGGACATCGAGATCCCAGGCATCGTGTTCGGTGACCTGGGGTTGCCAGGTTCCAGTGCGGTACGGGTGGTCATCATCTGCTGGCAATGTGGACACGAACGGCTGGTTGGTGGTTACTTTCATAACAGTCTCAGACTCCTACTGGAGCTTCGACAATGAAGCTCACGGTCGTGGCAGTACTTCCACCGATGTTGAGTGTTTGTACCCGCTGAGCTCCGTCGACCTGACTGGCATCTGCCGTCCCGCTCACTTGACGCATGGCGTCGAACAGCATTCGGGCTCCGGTTGCCCCGACCGGATGACCACCGCCGATTAGTCCTCCGCTGGGGTTCACCGGCAAGGAACCATCACGTTGAATAACGCCTTCTTCTACTGCTTTCCAGCTCTGGCCTGGCTTCGTAATACCAAGGTGATCAATGGCCATGTATTCCGACGGCGTCATGCAGTCGTGGGTCTCGATGGCATCGATTTCGCCAATACCGGAAATGCCGGCTCGATCACGAGCATCGGTGATGGCCTTGCGAACGTGGGGCATTACGTATTCGCTGTCATCGTCGCGACCAAGTTTTTGGTCCAGGGAGAGGCCGACAGTCGTATGCCCCCAACTGGCAATCCTGGCCTGCCCTGTGGCGGTTGGATTTGCGGCCAACCACCGGTCAGAAACCAGCACTAGCCCCACAGCGCCGTCGGTTATCTGACAACAATCGTTGCGTCGCAACCGGGGTGTAACCGGCGGGTTTACTCGATCATCGTTGTCGAAGCTGGCGGGCGTGAGATTCCAAGAACGAGTCTGGGCCAGTGGATTAGTTGCGGCATTCGTGAGGTTGATTTCGCCGATGGCACGCAGGTGTTGATTATCAAGCCCGTAGCGCCGGTCATATTCATCGGCGACCCGACTAAAGACCGCTGGCCAGATCGGGTACTCACCGCCATCCTCATGCCCGACCCATGCAGCCGCTACTTGGGTGTGCGCTGCCTCAAGGCCGGGCATCGTCTTCTCTTGTTCGACCCCCAGGACCAGAATGCAGTCGTAGCGACCGGCCTCGATTTCGGCCATCGCTGCTAATACCGCCATCGAACTTGAGGCACAAGCAGCCTCGTGACGCATCGCTGGTTTGCCCCACAAATCGGGGACCACGGTGGATGGCATGGCCCCCAGGTGGCCTTGCCCGGTGTAGAGCTGTCCAAAGGCATTGCCCACGTGAATGCTGTCGATCTGGGAGGGCTCCAATCCGGCTGCGAGCAGCGTCCCTTCGACAACCTCTTGAGTGAGGTCGCCAATATCAAGACCCTCCCGCTTTAGATTCCGAGCGAAGTCAGTTTGAAAGCCGCCAAGAATCCACGTATCACTAGTCATTGGCCCAGCTTCCCATAGCTTGGACACCCAGTGCTATCCGACCGCTAGAACGGAAATGCTCCACCATCGACGAGCGCCTGACGAAACTGCTTTCCAAGAGCACGCAATTCTTCGCATCCTTCGTCGCCCAAAGCTTCCCAAGGCGCCATCGCCAACGCATCAGTGTTGGCCTCGATGTCGTCACGAAATACGCGTCCTTCGTCGGTGAGCAGGCCATCCGCGTTGAGGAGATCCTGGGCCTGAAGATCGGCAAGCGTGGCATTCCACTCCGGTTCCGGCCAGGCCCGCATTGTCCGCAGAATTTCGCCTGGGTACTTGCCTGCGCCAGCCTGCAGCAGCAGTGCTTGCATCGGGCCTACATCGCGGGTCAGAAGCGCCGCTATGTGGCCATCACCACGAAATTCACGGGTAATGGTGAGGGCGTGCCACAGCGACAGATGCGGTGGCTCGGGCCAGTCCAAGCTGAGCAGCCCCGCAGCTAGCGGTCGCCCGTGGGCCCAACATGCCTCAGCAGCAACACGGGCAAGTTCGGCCGCCCGGGTGATCGCTTCCCCATCAATTATCTCGCCAAAAAAGCGGCGCAGCGCTCCGTCGGCCCCACGCATGCGAGCAGCAGTCCATTCTGCTGGATCGGCCAGTTCCCATGCGCCAGCCATTGCCTGGTCAACCAGTGCCGGGTTGAAGTTGTAGAACGTTGCCGTTACCACCTGCGAGGAGACTGCGCCCATCGGCGCTGCCCGGCCTGCGAAATATCCGGTCCGGTCGTCTTGCTCGCCCAACCCTTTGAACTCGAGTTCGGCTTCGGGGGCAAAGTAGATCATCGCGTGCATTGCTTCGAGCGCATTGTGCATCTTGAGGGCCATGATTGTTTCCATAAGCGAACCGTAGCCCACGCTCCACCGCTTGGCGAAGCCTGTTACCGAGCAACATGTTGCCTAGTACGGTTGCCCAATGGACATCAACTGGCTTACCGCATTTATTGATCAACCAGCCGACGTGTTCGAATCCGGAACAGCATTTTGGGCACGCGCCACAAATTCAACGCTGTCCTCCTCCCGAGGTCCTGACGGAGTTTTTGCCACGCTTATCCCTGCCAGCGGCGAATCGTTCTTACGGGTGCAACGCCTCGGTCAACAAGCTCGAATTCACCTTGACTTTCATGTTGACTCGTTACCCGAAGCACGCGGTCACGCCGTCAACTTGGGGGCCACGCTGGTCTACGAAGACAGCCATGCCATTTTGCAGTCTCCGGCGGGCTTGACATTTTGCGTCGTCACCCACGGAGGGCGGGCCGAGCTTCCTCAGCCCGTGGTCACCCCACGTCCCCACTTGCTCAACCAGGTATCAATCGACATTCCCCATGACCGTTTTGATGGCGAGTGCGATTTTTGGGCGGCGCTCACGGGTTGGGAAGTGTCGGCAACGCCCATGCAGCAATTTGCTTCGTTGAGCCAGCCCGACCACATTCCTCTGCGACTGTTACTGCAGCAACTCGGCCGTGATGATGAATCGTCCACTGCCCGTGCCCATCTCGACATCGCCTGTGGGCCGCACTTCGTCGAGGTCAGCCAGACGTTCCTGGATTATGGGGCCGTGTTGGTCGAGCACCATGAGCACTGGACCACCATGCGCGATCCGGCCGGCCTTCTGTTCTGTCTCACCCGGCGTGATCCGGTGACCAGAGCACTAGCTCCTCAGCTGTAGCCACCCAAGGACTTCTATCACTTCGGTTTCGGGCAGACGCTCTACGTTAAGCGAATCCGTGATGCCGGTTGGTAGTTCGTACCTGCGGTTACGTCTACCCGTGCGAGCAGTTTCTCGCATGGCGGTTCAAATTCGTCAGCAAAACGAAGGGCCAGTTCTTCGCCAGCAAGTTGCCACGGAAGAGCGGTAAGTTCGTCGGTGTCGTCTTCGATACGTTGCCGTAGTTCTACTGCTCCCCTCGTCACCTTCCCATCGATAGCCAAGCCTTTTTGTTCAAGACGCGACCAGGCCGCTTCGGTCTCTTCGGGTGTAGATCCTCGCGACGATGGCATCCAATCCTTCTCATACCCGACCCAGGCATTGTGCAAAATTGACGCCTCGGGGCCATCCAACCCGGCCGCCGCTATGACTGCCCAGTGGGTGTCGCCGCGCCACTCACGTAGACAATTGATGGCATGCCACCCGGAAAGCACCGGGTCCACAGGCCGAGCCATCCGAAGGTGCGCAGCAAAGAACACACGTCCCAGTCGCGGCAACTGATCGACAACTTCCCATAACGCCGGGCCGTAGGAGACCAACAGCGGCTTGATGTCGGGGGCGTAGTTGGTCAATCCGTCAAGAACGGCAGCATCACGAGCCGCCCAAACGGCATCAAAGGTGGTGTGTTCGGCCACTAGGTCTAGCGCAATGGCTATACCCAGCGGACTAATTGACCCGAACGCGGCGACGACAGCCTCGGGGCCGGCTGGACCGAGTGGAGCAGCCCTACCAGCGATGTAGCCCAGCTTGCCGGGCAGGCCAAGCGTTTCTAGCCGCTTCTCCGCCCCAGGGTCAAAATAGACCCAGCCAATAGTTGTTTGCACCGACCGAGCGTTACGTCGGGTGATGTCAACCCAGTCAGGCACTTCGTCGTTCCGTGTCATGTCGCTCCCCTGGACCGATCTACGGGCGGTCGTGCTTTCGCTATCGATGATTTGCCTACAGGCCTTGCACAACCTGCCATGCTCCGAGGGCGAATGCTAGGCCAGCGCCTAGTAGTCCGTGCCATCGCCACCGAGTCAACTCCGGATGCTCTGCCCGCAAGCCAAGCACAAACAGCGACAGGTTCACCAAGGTAAAGACCCCGAGGGTGACCAAGCTCGTTGCCTTGGCTAGGCCCACAAGGGGAAAGAACAGAGCCAAAATCAGTATGGCAACGGAGACGATGCGTGTGGCCCGAACTGGGGTGTGTCGAACCGGATCCACTTGGGCGAAATAGCATGGCAAGAGATTCTCTCGTGCCATGCCGTACAGCACCCGCGACGCCATCACGATTTGTACCAAGATGCCGTTGACCATGGCCAGAATTGCCAGGGCAGAAACGATCCGTGCGTCGTAGCCCGAAAGCTCCTCGAACATCGTTGCCAACGGAGCCGCCGAGTCTGTTACTGCCACGCGGTTGGGCACCAGTGCCGCGATCATCGCCAGCAGAACATACAACGTCAGGGTGATCACTAAGGTTGCGGCAATGGCCCGCGGCACGGTGCGGCGAGCGTCAACGGTCTCCTCAGCCATGTTCGCAATATCCTCGAACCCGACGTAGGCAAAAAATGCCACAACGGCGCCCGCAAATATTGGAGTGATACCGATTCCGTGAACCCCCGGTGTGAGCGTTTCGGTCACCGCCTGGCCATCGCCTAGTAGTGGCAAACCGAAGCCAATAACGACAACCAAGGTGCCGACCTCAACCAATGTCAACACCCCAGCGAAGAGCACGCTTTCTTTGGCGCCACGCATCGCGACCAATGCAAGGACAACGACGACCGCAACGACGACCGCCCGCTCCGGTAACTCCACGATCGATCTGACATAGCCCGCGAACGCGATGGAAATTACTGCACTAGAGATAGTTCCTGTGACGACGACGCCAAGTCCGGCCAAGCGTCCTGCTACCGGACCAAGTCCGCGGTTGGCGAACACCGCTTCGCCTCCGGCCCGTGGAAA
>CAXMUI010000011.1:0-12913 GCA_964196475.1 uncultured Acidimicrobiia bacterium | reverse complement strand
TGAGTCATGACGCAAGGGCGAACCGATGTCGTCGGTGAACAAGAACGGCACCGTTTGGGAAACTTCAGCAACGAGCATCGCTGGGGCGCGCAGACCGTCGGAGAACTGCGGCGAGATGAAGAGATCGCCAATTGCGAGGGTCTGCGAATCATTAGCACCGCCGGGTGCTGTGCCGCATGCGACAGCGGCGAGGGATGTGATCCCGCCAATGAGTAGGGACCTGCGAGTGGAGGTGATGCGGCGAGAAGTCACAACGAAACCGTATCCTCATTGCCGTGTCTACTGAGTCGCAACCCGCCCAACATGCATCCGAATCGATCGCCCCCGTCGAATTGAGGGTGGACGGTCGACAGGTACAGGTCGCGGCCGAAGGAACTCTGTTGGCGGCGTTGCGTGAGGATCTCGATGTGAGAGCCGCCAAAGCGGGTTGCAGCCCACAAGGCCAATGTGGTTGCTGCACGGTATGGGTTGACGGCAAGCCTCGGGTGAGTTGTGTCACGCCGGTACGGCGGATGGCTGATCGAGACATCACGACTATTAATGGTCTTGATGACGGTGTTCGCCAGGCCTGGGGCGACGCGTTCTGTGGTAGCGGTGGCAGCCAATGTGGCTATTGCACCCCCGGCATCATCATGAGATTCGAACGACTTCGCCAAGACGGCGTGGCGTCAGGCGACCCGAAGGTTGCGCGTGCGTTGCACGCTCATCTCTGTCGATGTACTGGTTGGCAGACGGTGCTCGATGCCTATGCCGCATATGGCCAACAGATGGCCGACCGCGATTTCAGCGCGGCGGAGCAGAGGGCGGCACTCGAAGGGCATAACTCGCAGGCCGTTGGTTCGGAAGTTGCTCTTGGCGATGGATTGTTTGCTGATGAATCGGCGCCAACCGGAGCGCTGGTGGCTGTCCCGAATCCTGGCGGCGGATGGACAATTGCTGAGTCGCTGCCGGCGGCACGGAAGGCTTCAGGAAAGGTGCAGGGGCGACGTACAACCGTTGACCCCACGCCGCCGATTCCTGTACCGGAAGGCAAGTGGGACGCAGTGTTGCAAACCGGTTGGGTGGAACCTGCGTATCTGGAAACCGATGCATCGTGGTGTGAGCCTGGGGGCGAACCTCGATCGGTACTGGGGACTGGTGGTGCTTTTGGTGGGAAGGTCGATTCAAACTTGGGTGAGGTGGCCCGCCGGTTGGCTGATGAACATGGCCGCGCTGTTCGTGTTGTTCTTTCCCGCGAAGACACGGTGCGCATGGGGCCCAAGCGTCCGCCGATGGCTGGTGGCGCTAATGCGGATGGAATTGGTCACGTCGTTGTGGCGCGAACCCCCGGGATAGCGGATGCAATTCATGCCGTAGCGCCCGACTTTGTCGTCGAGGAGATTGATATTCCAGGGCCCTTGACTTCGGTTGCACTTCGGGCCGCGGGCTGGGCCGAAGCCGTGGCACTGCTGGCCGGGGCTCGGGGCGAGGTTGGTGAGGTCGCTGGCCCAAATACTGGCGTAGCCACCGCTGAGGTGAGCGATAGCCAGATCACCGTTCGGGTTCGACCGGGCCAGATTTTGGACGAAACGGTGTTGCGGTCGTATTGCATTGGTGCAGCTCACATGGCCTATAGCTGGGTGACCTCGGAGTCCATTGCTGTCGACGAAACCGGCGCTGTACTAGACCTAACAATTAGATCGTTTGGGATCGTTCGGGCAACGGAGACACCGACGATTGTTGTCGAATTTGAAGACGATTCCGGGCCGGCAGTGAATGTGTCTGACGCTGTGTTTGCCGCGGTAGCGGCGGCAACGTGGCTACATCGAGGCACCCCGAGGATCTGGCCCACGAACTAGACACTGGTGTAATTTGCCGACTCCACCGCTCCTCCCATCACTTTTTGCGTTCTCGGAGTAGGGGCAGTGCGAAACGCACTGCCCCTACTCCGAGAACGAGGTATTGCGGACCGCAGGTTTCATACTCCCAGAACATCTGAAGTGTCGTGGTGGGTGCCGGTGACTACATCTAGAATCGTCGGATGACTGTTGCTGTTGTTACTGGAGCGAACTCGGGAATTGGACGACAGGTTGCTGTCGATCTGGCAGGTAAGGGCTGGGAGGTGTACGGCACCATGCGATCGCTTGAGAAGGGTGAGAAGCTGGAGGTAATGGCCGCGGCGGCCGGCGTGAGCGTTACCCCAATCATTTGCGAAGTGACCGACGACGATTCGGTTGCCTCAGCCATGGCATCGATTATCGAACAAGCGGGACGCATCGATGTGTTGGTGAATAATGCCGGTGTGGCAGGCAATGGAGTGCTTGAGGAGGTTTCGATCGATACCTACAAGGAAGTGATGGACGTAAATTTGTATGGCGTCATCCGTTGTGTGAAAGCAGTCTTGCCGCAGATGCGGGAACAGGGTTCGGGGGTCATTGTCAATGTGTCGTCGATCGTTGGACGTTTTGCGGCCTTGGCGCAGTCACCTTATGTGGTATCCAAGTGGGCCCTGGAAGGTCTCAGCGAAGGCCTGGCCCAAGAGGTTGCGCCGTTTGGCATTCGTGTTGCAATCATCGAACCTGGCATCGTCAAGACCGCCATCTTGGCTAAAAACACCGATGCGCCCAACGAAACCGGGCAATATGACCAGGCCTACCGTCGCTTGTTCGCGTTCTACATGAAGGGGATGGCCGATCCCGGACACCCATCTGAGGTTTCGGAGGTCGTGTACGAAGCGTGTACCGCCGACAAACCCGAGTTTCGCTACACCTGCGGCTGGGGTGGATCCGAACTTATCAACGGTCGGGCGGGCATCACCGACGACCAATGGCTCGAACTCGGAGCCATCGAGAGCGACACAGAATATGCCCAACGATTTGGTGAACTGTTTGGACTAGATATCAGCTGAACCCTCACATCGGTGTAGCGTTGCGTCCATGCCAACTCCTCCCTACACCCCCGTTGTTCGCGCTGGCGAACTCATCATGACGTCTGGCCAGATCGGCATTATCGACGGATCAATTGTGGACGGCGGAATCGCCGCCGAACTTGAACAAGTCTTCGATAATCTCGAAGCCGTTCTTGCTTCAGAGGGAGCCACACTCGACGACGTAGTGAAGGCCACGGTGTTCATTCTGGACATGGCTGACTACGCCGTAATGAACGAACACTACGTGGCTCGCTTCGGCGATCACCGTCCGGCCCGATCAGCCATTGCTGTGCATCAGTTGCCATTGGGTGCTCAGATCGAAATCGAAGCTATCGCGTTCGTCAAGTAGGCTCGCGGTCATGGGAACCATCATCATGATCGCCATCTTGTGCATTGCTCCAGTGGCGATTCTCATTGGTATGAGTGTCGTTGCCACGATCTCCGCATGGGCGCTTAATGCCGACAACGAGTCTCGTACTGAAGGTACCGAATTTTACACGCTGGCTTTTCCCGATGAGGGCTAGCTTTCGTCCTCTACCGGCACGCCCAGGCCGTCGGCGATGCGATTGACGTAGGCGTAGTAAGCCACGACCTCGCAGATATTTAGGATGTCGAGATCGGTGAATTCGACGGCACGTAGTGCGTCTACGTCGGCCTCGACCATGGCACCGGGATCGACGGTGAGTTTCATCGAGTAGGTCAACATGGCTCGTCGACGGTCCGAGAGAGCGGCACTAGCCCAGTCGGCTTCGATTGCTTCGGCGAGAGTGTCGTCTTTGAGGAGTCGTCGCAGACCGCGACGGTGGTGGGAAATTCAATAATGGCATTGGTTCTCGAGCGAGACCACCAAGGCAATCATCTCGCGTTCGACCTTGCGCAGCGTCTTGGTGCCCCCCATAACTGCCGTGTACAACGAATTGTGCGCCGCCAGTCCCTTCGGATGCAACGAGTGGATCGACATGATGTTGTCGACCTCGCCGCTGTCGCGATCTCGAGTCAGGTCATAAAGTTCCGCCACATCGTCGGGTGTGCTGTGGTCATCGGGAACAGTGGAAATCCAAGCCATATGCAGACCTTAGTGCTACGAAGCACTGACCGTGGTGCTGTAGCCCCTGGCGTGGGATTGGGTAAGTATCAGCTGTCTGGCGACTGCGTTCATCGGATATGTAGGGGATGCGATAGCAGGCTTGGCGTCTTCGCCAAGACCAATGTCAGAGTCCCCAGCGGCTTTGGCCGAAGCTGTAGCCGACGGAGCGGATGGTTTGGATGAGGTTGGCCCGTTCTTCGCCGAGCTTGCTACGCAGACGTCGAATGTGGACGTCGACGGTGCGGGCACCGCCGTAATAGTCGTAGCCCCACACGCGGTTGAGGAGGGTTTCCCGGGTGAAGACTTTGCCAGGGTGCGACGATAAGAATTTGAGGAGCTCGTACTCCATATAGGTGAGGTCCAGGGGGCGTCCGTCGATGACGGCTTGGTAGGTCTCGAGGTTAAGAATCAGTCCGCCGTATTCGACGAGTTCGGGCTGGGTTCCACGGCCCGCTCGGAAGTAGAGGTGCTTTAGGCGAGCTTCGAGTTCGCGGGGGTGAAAAGGTGTGAGACAGAAATCATCGAAGAGTGGATCGCGGGAGTCGAGTTCGTTGAGCTGGCCACCGTTGACCATGAGGAGTAGCGGTTCGAGCACGGTGTCGCCATTGCGCAGCGCACGGCACACGGCGAATGCTCCGTCGGGGTCAGTGTCGGCGACGATGATGGCGCCGCCCCAGCCATCTTCGGGTGCTTCTGTGGTCGCTGCAGCGGCATCCTCGACCGCTTTCCACGGAAACCCGCTCAGGTCGAGGGCCTGTGCCAGTTCGGGCGGAGCCGGATTGGGGAAGACGAGGAGGGGGTCGAGTGGCATTATGGGTTAAACGGTAGGGAAGTAGCGTTCGATCTCAAACGGGGTGACGTGACGTTGGTAAGCCGCCCATTCTTCTCGCTTGTTGCGAATGAACCATTCGTAGACGTGCGCGCCGAGCACTTCGCGGGCCAATTCGGACGATTCCATGACATCGAGCGCCTCGCCGAGCGACTGGGGGAGTGCGTCGAGATTGTTGTCGGCGGGTTGTCCCACTTCATGCAGGTTGCTCAGCGTCTCAGCGGGAAGTTCGTATTGTTCGGTAATTCCTTTCATACCTGCGCCGAGAATCATCGCGAACGATAGGTACGGATTGGCAGCAGAATCGAGGGCCCGGTATTCGATGCGAGTGGAGGATGTCTTGCCAGTCTTTACGACAGGGACACGGACGAGCGCCGATCGGTTGTTGCGCGCCCATGAGATGTAAACAGGCGCTTCGTCGCCGATGACGAGTCGTTTGTAGGAGTTGACGAGTTGATTGGTGATGGCGCTTATCTCGCGGGCGTGATGGAGAATGCCAGCGATAAATTGTCGGGCGACTTCCGACAGGTTGTAGTCGTCGTCGGGATCATAAAAGGCATTTTTATCGTCCCGGAAAAGCGACATATGCGTGTGGAGGCCTGAGCCGGCCTGATCGGCCATGGGCTTAGGCATAAAGGATGCAAAGAGATTGGCATCGCCACCGACCTTGCGGACGACGAGACGCAAGGTCATAAGATTGTCCGCCATCTGTAGGGCATCGGTATAGCGCAAGTCGATCTCGTGTTGGCTGTGGCCAGCTTCGTGGAACGAGTATTCGACAGGGATTCCCATGGCTTCCAGAGTGTGAATCGTGCGCTTGCGCAGATCGCTGGACACATCCGCGGTCGTGAGGTCAAAGTAGGAGGCACGATCGACCGGTATTGGTCCAACGGCTGGGTCGCCCGTTTGGAAGTAGTAGAACTCAACCTCGGGAGCGCAGAAGAATGAGTAGCCAAGCTCCTTGGCGGCATCGAGATTTCGACGGAGGATTTGTCGAGGGTCGCCCTCGAATGGCGTGCCATCTGGGTTGTGGATGTCGCAGAATATACGGCCTGAAGGTTCAGATGGATCGGCCCAAGGCAGTAGTTCGAAAGTGCTGGCATCGGGACGAGCGAGTACGTCGGACTCTTGGACCCGGCTGAACCCGTCGATGGAGGAACCGTCGAATTGCACGCCTTCTTCGAAGGCGGCTTCAAGCTCAGCTGGAGTGATGGCTACGGACTTATGTTGCCCCAAAACGTCGGTAAACCAGAGTCGGATGAGACGCACCCCGCGCTCTTCGACAGTACGGAGGACATATTCCTTCTGCGGTTCCATAGGCAGAGTATGGCCGCGTTTTGCACCAATTTCGAGCAAAAATGGCTCTAAATGACCCTCGTTCACGCGCCGTTCACATTTCTATAATGGAAATGACATGCCAAGCTGGTTGGATCAATGGTCTCGGGACGGGGTTTGTGCCTGTTATCCCGAGTGATTTCTATTCATCCAACACGGAGACGTAAAAGTGGCTTACCAGGCTGAATATCTTTGGATCGGCGGCAATGAGCCGACGGCGGAGATTCGTTCCAAGACCAAGGTCCTCGCTGACGGCGATACCCCAGGAATCTGGGGTTATGACGGTTCGAGCACCAACCAGGCAACCGGCGACAACTCTGATGTTGTGCTTCTGCCGGTGTTCCAATGCCCCGATCCCATTCGTGGTGGCGACAACATTCTTGTGATGTGCGAAACGGCACTAACAGCGGACCTGTCGCCGCACCCCACCAATATTCGTTCCAAGGTGCGCGAAGTCGTCGAGATGTACGGCGACCAAGAACCATGGTTCGGTCTGGAACAGGAGTACACCCTCATTGATCCAGCTACCGGCTGGCCGGCTGGCTTCCCGCCCAACGGCTTTCCCGCCCCACAGGGCCCGTACTACTGCGGAATCGGCACGCTCAAGATTCACGGTCGCGAACTCGTTGAGGAGCACACTGCTCTTTGTATTGCTGCTGGTCTCAAGATTTCCGGAACCAACGCCGAGGTCATGCCTGGCCAGTGGGAATTCCAGATTGGTCCAGCCGATGCGCTCGAAGTCGGCGACCACATGTGGATCGCCCGTTACCTCTTGTACCGCATGGGCGAGAAGTACAATGTGGAGATCAGTATCGAAGCCAAGCCCATGAAGGGCGACTGGAACGGTGCCGGTATGCACACCAACTTCTCCACCAAGGCCATGCGTGAGGGCTACGACGCCGTCATCGCCGCCGCCGAGTCTCTTGGTGCACCCGGCAAGGTTGAAGAACACCTCGCTGGCTACGGCTCGGGTATCGAAGAACGCCTCACCGGCAACCACGAGACCCAGCGTTTTGACCAGTTCAGTTACGGTGTGTCCGATCGCGGTGCCTCGGTCCGTATCCCTTGGCAGGTCGCCCAAGAGCAGAAGGGCTACATCGAAGATCGTCGCCCCAACGCCAACGCTGATCCGTACATGCTTTCGTACTTGATGGTCAACACCGTTTGCAGTGACGCCGCAAGCTAATCCGTTAAAAGCTAGATAATCCAGTCTTTTGTCCGTACTTTCGAGAGTGGGACCTGCTCTTCAGAGTTGGTCCCACTCTTGCGTTTTGGGACTTTTCATTGACAACGCGGCGGGCTACCGTCACTGCACACACCTACGAAGGAACTCCCCCCCATGAGCGACGAGACCGAACACGAACTAGGTTTTAATACCCGTACCTTGCATGCTGGCTACGAGCCTGATCCCACAACGGGCGCTCGGGCCGTACCGATTTACCAAACAACGGCCTACTCGTTTGAGGACTCTGATCACGCGGCCCGACTGTTCGGTTTGGCCGAATTTGGCAACATCTACACCCGCATTATGAACCCGACCACCGATGTTTTGGAGCAGCGCGTTGCATCGCTCGAGGGCGGCGTCGCTGGCTTGGCCACCGCAAGTGGTCAGTCGGCCCAATTCATTACCGCGGCCACATTGTGCGAGGTTGGCGATCACATTGTCAGTGCGGCGACCCTCTACGGCGGCACATACACCCAGTTCGATCACAGCTTCCGCAAGCTTGGCTGGGACACCACCTTCGTAAACTCTGATGATCCGGCCAACTTTGAAGCGGCCATCACCGACAAGACCAAGTTCTTGTACGCCGAAACGATTTCCAATCCTCGCGGCAACATTGTCGACATTGCTGCCGTGGCCGAAATCGCCCACCGTCACAATATTCCTCTGGTCATCGACAACACGTTTGCCACGGCCTACCTTTGCCGGCCAATCGAACATGGCGCCGACATCGTGCTTAACTCCGCGACCAAGTTCTTGGGTGGTCACGGAACGTCGATGGGTGGAGTCATCGTCGACAGCGGAACCTTCGATTGGACGAAGGGCAACTTCCCGCAACTCACGCAGCCCTCGGCGAGCTACCACGGTGCCGTGTTCACCGACGCGGTCGGCCCGATTGCGTTCATCATTGCTGCGCGTGTTCTCGGCCTTCGTGACTTCGGCCCGTCGATGAGCCCATTCAATGCCTTCCAGATTTTGCAAGGTATTGAGACACTCGGATTGCGTATGGATCGTCACGTAGCCAATGCGACAGCTGCGGCCATGTACCTAGAGAACCACGACCTCGTCGAGTGGGTGGCGTACCCGGGACTTGCTTCCAACGAGTTCAATGCGCTGGCCGATCGTTACATGCCAAAGGGCCCCGGAGCCATTTTCTCCTTCGGGATAAGGGGCGGCCATGAAGCGGGCAAGAAGTTCATTGACTCGGTGAAACTGTTGTCGCACCTGGCCAATGTGGGCGATGCCAAGAGCCTCGTCATCCACCCATCGTCGACCACCCATCAGCAATTGTCCGACGTGGACAAGGCTTCGGCGGGTGTATCTGCCGACATGATTCGTCTATCAATTGGTCTTGAAGACATCGACGACATCACGTGGGATCTCAATCAGGCCTTGCAAGCCTCGCAGTAGCGGCGCTCACAATGGGACGAACGGTTGTGCTCGTATCCACTGGAGGTGCGCCAACCGTTCGTCCCACTTGTCGTTCTGTAGCTCATTTCCAGTTGCGGTCCGTCCCGTCACAAGTCATCCCTGAAGGCAACACCGTTCTCATGTGGAGCGGCAGAATTCTTCCATCGGATGAGTTCCTCGCTCAGCGCGAATAGTTACTACCCTGTCTCCACGATGTCGGTACGAATAGCGTTGTGTCAACTCAATCTCACCGTTGGTGATTTGGTGGGTAACGCCGACGCGATTATTGCTGCACTGGCGGAGGCCGAGTTGCAGGGGTGCGACCTGGCACTATTCCCCGAACAATCAATTAGCGGATACCCGGCTGAGGACCTCTGGTTAAAGCCTGCGTTCGTCGAAGACTGCCGTGTGCAACTCGATCGGGTCGCTGCAGTGACCAGTAGCTGTGCCGCGGTGGTTGGATTTCCTGACGGTCAAGGCGAGCGAGTATTTAATGGAGCGGCCGTATTGGCCAACGGCAGGGTGCATGGTGTCGCCCACAAACGCGAACTTCCCAATTACACCGTGTTCGATGAGAACCGCTATTTCCTGGCAGGCCAAGGTTCGATGAGCCTGTACGAGATTGCCGGCGTAGCGATGGGCGTGTCGATATGTGAAGACCTTTGGGTTTCTGGCGGTCCGTGCAATCAACTCGCCGCGGGCGGGGCCCAAATCATTCTCAACATCAATGCGTCTCCGTACCGCGCCGCTAAACGACTACGCCGCAACGAGATTGTTTGTACCCGGGCTCGTGAAACCGGTGTGCCAATTGCGTACGTAAACCTGGTGGGCGGTCAAGACGAGTTGGTGTTCGACGGTGATTCGGTCGTGGTCAACGCCGACGGCGAGATCGTTGGTCGTGCGGGCCAGTTCACCGAAGAGATTTATGTCATTGATGTCGATCCCGCGCCGGTACGTGACGTGCCGCAGCATTTTCCCGTGGTGCATGTCACCCCTGCACCAGCAGGGGAGCGCCCGATGCTTAGGACGACCGCCGTCGACGAACTTTCGCCGCTCGCTGAGATTTATGCCGCTATTGTCACCGGCACCCGGGATTACGTTCATAAGAACGGGTTTACCGACATTGCGCTTGGCCTTTCGGGCGGTATCGACTCGACCCTGGTAGCGGTTATTGCCGCCGATGCGTTGGGTGCTGAGCATGTGCACACCGTTGCTATGCCAAGCCGCTTCTCTAGTTCGCACTCGGTCGACGACGCCGAACGCTTGGCCCATAACCTCGGTTGTGATCATCGGGTTATCGAAATTGAGCCTACGCACGCGGCGATGCTCGACATGTTGGCACCATCATTTGTCGGACACGAACCTGACGTAACCGAAGAAAATCTGCAGTCGCGTATTCGAGGGGTGCTGCTCATGGCTCTGGCGAATAAGTTTCGCTGGCTGGTTCTTACCACCGGCAACAAGAGCGAGACGGCGGTGGGTTACTCGACGCTATATGGCGACACAGCGGGGGCCTTTGCCGTAATCAAAGATCTTTGGAAACTCACGGTCTACGACCTCTGTCGCTGGCGAAACGAGCAAGCGGGATACGAACTCATCCCCGAGTCCATTATCACCAAGGCACCGTCAGCCGAGTTGCGTCCTGATCAACGCGACGACCAAAGCCTGCCGCCGTATGAGGTACTCGATCCTTTGTTAATCGAAATAGTCGAGAAGGGGCGTACCGCCCGTGAACTCATTGCCGATGGGCACGACGAAGCCATCGTTAAACGCCTTACCTGGCTAGTAGGAATTGCCGAGTTCAAGCGTCGACAAAGCCCCATTGGTCCGCGCGTTTCCCCCAAGGCATTTGGCAAGGATCGCCGTGTCCCCATCACCAGTCGTTATCGAGGTCATTGATGAGCCAGATCATGATTGTCGAATTGGTTGATTGGTTGGGCGACCACGTTGCGGTCAATCGGCGCCTGTTTGAGATCATCGGGATTTGGTCTGCTGACGAACCGGACGATTCGCTGCAGATTCAGTACGCCGTGATGTCTCGCCTGTTTGGCAACCACGCCCAATTGCTCGAATCGCAGATGGCTGATTCGCCCGTACTCGAAGCGGCCAGTTTTGTTCGACTGGGATCAAAGTGGAGTTCACTGGCACAACCCGACGAAACTAATCGGTTGGGTTTTTTGCAAACAGCAGTAGATCAGTTGCGGTCAGACTACGCCGATGTGTGGGAGCGTTTGAACCCCGTGTCCGATGCCTCATTGCAACGAACCATGCGTCATATCCAACTTGATCTGAGCTAGCGGTCCGCTCGTAACTGCTGCGAACCTATAGCAAAAATCTAGGTCCTCTAGCTGTCGGCGTAAAATTGGCAGGTGGGAGCTTTGGGGCGAGTCGGTAAGGTTCTGAGAAGTCGCCTATCAGAAATGTTGGGTGGGGGGAAATTGTGCCCCTCATTTCTGTAACAGGTCATAGCGAATTGGGGAGCGTGCAACGTGGCAAAAGCTGCTGACAGGGACGATGAAGATCTCGTCCGTCTATATCTGACGGACATCGGTCAGTATCCACTCCTCACGAAGGACGATGAAGTCCGACTAGCTCAGGCCATCGAAGAAGGGGTCGCAGCTCGCGAAGAGCTCGATACCACTGAAAAGCCCACGGTTGCCCGCAAGCGCGAACTCCGCCGATCATCGCGTAAGGGCGAAGATGCCGAACGCACCTTCGTGCAGTCCAACTTGCGTCTGGTGGTGTCCATCGCCAAGAAGTACCAAGCCTCCGGATTGCCTCTGCTTGATCTCATTCAAGAGGGCAACCTTGGCCTCATGCACGCCGTCGAGAAGTTCGACTGGCGCAAGGGCTTCAAGTTCTCTACCTACGCAACCTGGTGGATCCGTCAGGCAATTACCCGAGGCATTGCCAACACCGGTCGTACCATCCGCCTTCCCGTTCACGCAGGCGACACTCTTGCTCGTTTGCAAAAGGCTCGTGCCCGCCTAGAACTTAAGCACGGCCGCCCAGCCACGCTTTCGGAGCTGGCTACCGAAGTCGACCTCCCCGAAGAAAAGGTCACCGAAGCCTTGCGTTTCGCGGCCGAACCACTTTCGCTTTCTGAACCACTTCGCGAGGATGGCGATGCCGAACTTGGCGACGTAGTCGAAGATCGTGGTGCCGACTCACCCTTCGAGGTTGCAGCTACTTCGCTGTTACCGGACGAGATCTCTCGCCTCCTCGGCCCATTGGACGAGCGCGAACGCGAGATTCTTAAGCTTCGCTTTGGTCTCGACCGGGGCGAACCTCGCACGCTAGAAGAGGTCGGCGAACATTTCGATCTCACCCGCGAACGCATCCGTCAGATCGAAGCCCGAGCCATGAGCAAGCTACGACACCCTTCCAGCGATACCGGCGCCCGAGACCTCTTAGCGGTTTAGCTTTATAGAACTTCAGCTCTAGGTGGGCGTAGTTCGGCGCGCCGCGCTACCGTCCTGAGTCTTCCAGGAGGTGTCAGAGTACCTGGTGGGCTCCCCCGCCTTCAAAGCGGGTGACAGGGGCGATCCCTCTGTGGCGGGTTCGATTCCCGTCCACCTCCGCCATCTTCTTCGACGGTTGGACACGTTCGCGGAGGGTTACTCTCACGGTTACTCCCAAAGAGGGTTTGAGAGTAACGAAGGAGAGTGTTTCCGACGAACCTTCTCGACCTACCGAAAGCAGATCCGGCTCATTGAGACCGGCCTCGGCACCCACGCCGGCCGGCGATCGGTGGTCACCTCACTGTTCGCCTCCGGATTTGCTCGACCCGAACTCGGCCGCTCAACGCGAGCCATGGCGACTTCGTCGTCTCCGAGGCGAGACGCACCCGAGGGTTTGCAGTTTTCTGTGTAAATGGGCATGACGGTTTTAGTTAGAGGTGGTCGGCATGTAGCGTGCAGCGGTGGACTCGGTGGAGCAACGCGAGACAACCGGTGGCATTTGGTCTCCCGACTATCTTCGTGTCACGCTCGCGAACCTGACCATTGTAGCGATTGCGGCGTTTGACGGCCTCGCGTTGGTCGCAGCGCTGCCGTCGATCGCCGATGATCTCGGAGGGGTCGCGCTCCTCCCGTGGGTGATCACTGCGTTCCTGGCGACGTC
>CAXMUI010000010.1:0-14046 GCA_964196475.1 uncultured Acidimicrobiia bacterium | reverse complement strand
TGGCCCCGTCGCCTACCAACAACGCATCGGAACCTTGGGCTTGAAGCTCGCTGGCCGCCTGTTCGGGCGTGCCCACCTTCTGCTCACCAAGACGCTGAATACCTCCGGGAACCTGGCGATAAAAGGCGTAAAAGACCTCGCCTCGACGAGCATCGAGCGTGGCCATGATGAGCTTGTTGGTGAAACGCACCGGAAAGGCCACCAAGTCGAGGCTGGTAACACCGATCATCGGCACACCCAGACCAAAGGCCATAGAGATCGCCGTGGTGATACCAACTCGCAACCCGGTGTACAGTCCCGGCCCAAGATCAACCGCTACAACACTGATTTCGTCAAGGCTGATGCGGGCCTGCTTACGAACGAAGTCGATTTGGGGCGCCAGCATCTCGGCGTGTTGTTTGCCACGAGCGGAGTGTGTCGACGCAAGAACACCTTCGTGCCCGCCGATGGCACAACCAACCTGATTGGTAGCGCTCTCTACCCCGAGGATCAACATGGGGCACTCTGTGATCGCTGGAACACTTCAACAAGGGTACGGGAGCGCGCCGTCCAGGCGGTTCCGGTCGCGCGGAAGGTGAGTACTCGATCGTCGAAACCATCGCCAAAAGTGAACTCGACCTCCATGAAATTGGCTGGCAGCGCAGGGACCACAACATCGCCCCACTCGATCACCGTGACTGAATTTCCCTCGAGAAGTTCGGGGATGGCCAAGTCGATAACTTCGGCCATCTGCTCCAATCGGTAAACATCGAGATGATTGAGCGTGAGTCGACCTTTATACACCTGCGCCAAAGTGAACGTCGGACTCGTAACCGGTTCGGTGACCCCAAGCGCCGTGGCCAAGCCCTTAGTGAATGCCGTCTTGCCGGCGCCAAGGTCGCCCGCCAACAGAACCAGGTCACCAGCCTGGACCACGGCAGCAAACGCCGCGGCTATAGCCTGCGTTTCTTCAACTGAAGTAGTGGTGAGCCGCAATTCAGACACCTTGTGATGGTACTTCACCCCGGCTTATGAGCGAACGTTCACCGCCGCGTTTGAGTAATTAAGGGACCAGACCGAGACGCCGACCAAGGTCGGATCGAAGTAACGCTCCGGCATCCATTTGATCACGCGTGACCTGCCACTCGGCCAGTCTTGGGTACATCGCGACCATATGTCGACGGCGTAGTCGGGCGTCCTTGGCTAGGTATATCCGACCTCCTGCTTCAATAACCAACTCGTCAAAGTCGTCCAACATTTGCGCCAAGCCGCTCACAGCGGTGGGAATATCAAACGTCAAGGTCCAACCGGAAATCGGGAACGAGAGCGGACCGTTGTTTGCCTCACCAAATCGTTTGAGCACCGGCACGAAGGTCGGCATTCGTTCCGAGCTCAGGCGCTCGATGATGGTTTGCAGCGTTCGCTCGGCGCCAAATGGCACCACAAGTTGGTACTGAACGAACCCTCGAGACCCGTAGAAACGGTTCCAGCCGGCCACGCCATCAAGGGGGTGAAAGAACTGTCCGATCGAGGTTGGCACACCGAGGCGTTGCTTGGGCGCCTTGCGATACCAGACTTCGTTGAAACCGCGGATGGTTGCCCGGTTCATGAAGTTCATTGATCCAACGCGGGGCACGCTGACCAGCGGCGACAACAACAATTTATTACCCGGCGATGCAACCGACCCGTGATCGCCCGATGTCAGAACCGAGCGTCCTAATGACCTGCCGGTTGCCAAAAGATCTACCCAAGCGACGCTGTACCGATGATTCTTGTCAGCCTCGGCCAATGCTGCCAGACATCCGTCAAAGTCAGTGGTCCGAACCGTGTCAACCACCATGTCCGGCGATTCAATCCGCAACACCGAAAACGTGCACGACAGCACCCGACCGGTAAGACCCATACCACCAATGGTCGCCCAGAACTCCTCATCAGTGGGCCTGACAACGCATTCTTCGCCATCGCTGAGAATTAACACGAGTGAGTGGACGTGGTGACCCCAAGATCCATCGTGGTGATGGTTCTTCCCGTGAATGTCCGCCGCTACTGCACCACCCACAGTGACGTCCGCTGTTCCCGGCGTCACGGGGACAAAGAATCCGCGCGGGACGAGACAGTCGATGAGTTCTCGAATCGTTGTCGAGCCCGACGCGGTACACAATGCAGTGGCATCGTCGAGGGTGATCGAACCCTCGGTTGAGCTTGGTGTCAACGCTCCGCCTGCATTGAGTGCGGCATCACCGTAAGACCTTCCTAATCCCCGACTCAGGGCATGTGGCCCAGATGATTCGACGCCCGCGGAGACCGGGGCACCACCCCAACCCGCAAACACACGTCGCCCCATTTCAGACACCGTAAACGCCAGCGATGAACGTTACAGCCCACGCCACTCCGAGGATTTGGAGCGGACGATCACGCCAAAACACTTCTTCCGGTGCAGCGCCTTCGCCTCGGCGCAACAGCGATTGGTACCGAAGCAGGCCGATGAGAACGGGAAGAACCGAAAACTCGCCCCACAAGTTTTCATCCTGCGAACCTGCGGAGGTCTCAACTGCCCAAAGACCATAAGTAAAGGCCGTTACCAGAATCGAAATTGTAAGAACCATCTGCAACGCAGAGCGCGAATAGGCCGTCAGTACCTGGCGGTGACTTCCGGCATCGGTTCCAAGTTCGTTGAGTTCCGCGAATCGCTTGCCCGTCACCACGAACAGCGACGCAGCCCCGGTGGTGCAAAGAAACCAAGGTGAGACCCGGACATCGACTGCGACCGCACCGCCAATAGCCCGGAGCATGAAACCCGCCGCAAGAACAACCAACTCCAGACCAACGACCCGCTTAAGCCACACACTGTAGGTACCCGTCGTCACCGCGTACGCCCCAAGCACCACCAACATGGTCCATTCGCCGGTTGAAAGGCCAAACAAAACGCTTATCAACACCAAGATGACAGCCAATTGCACGGCCGAAGCACGAGCAAGTGTTCCCGCAGCGATGGGGCGAAGGTGCTTAGTGGGATGCAAACGATCAACGTGCACATCAAGTAAATCGTTCAGTAAATAGGTAGCGCTAGCGATGGCACAGAACGCACCGAAAGCCATGAATGTGTCCCATCGCGCCTCGGCATCATCCAACACGCCCGCGGCAAGTGGGGCACCTATTACCAGCAGATTCTTGGCCCACTGCCGAGGTCGAATGCTCTGAATTATCGCATTCATACCAAGGAGCTAATTGCTCGACTCACCGCGAGCGTCGCCAGTGAACGCACCCAGTCGAGCGGCGCATCAACCGAACCAGTGGCCGCCGTAACCACGGCATCACCGTCGACTTGTTGATGAGCCGGGAAGATGGCTCGGGCAAATCCGTCGTGGCCCCCTTGCGAGACCAAGAAACACCCAACCTTGTCGAGGCGAGCATTGGTTGCCACCACCGCCAGCGTTGTATTGCCAAAAACTGGTGAGCCGGGACGAATGAGGCCATGACGTACCTGGTTCTCAGTGGCTGGGTCGATTGAACCTGCCGCGTTTACGGCCACCATGGCCGCGACTTTGAGTTCGCCGTCGACTTGAACGGCCGACCCAATACCCGATGGCTGGGCCACACCACCAGCCCACTTGTCGACCGTTGCTCCACAACCAGCACCGATCGAGCCGTGAAGTAGAGCTGATGATGAAGCTGCGGCGGCAGCCTCGAAACCGTCGTCCGCTGTCGGCCGGACCGTTGCCTCGCCGACTCCCAAATCGTAAAGACTCATCCCAACGACGATCGGAACCACCCCGTGGGGGGTAGCGAAACCCTGCCCGTGTTCATCGAGCCAACGAACAACGCCGTCGCAGGCAGCTAGACCAAATGCTGAACCACCCGACAAGACAATGGCGTGGGCGGTCGATACCAGCCGCTCAGGAGCAAGGAGGGCGAACTCACGCGTCGCTGGAGCTCCACCGCGTACCTCGCCAGAAACGACACAGCCTTCGGGTAACAACACAGCGGTGCATCCCGTTCGGGCGTCTGGGTGCGTGACATGACCCACCTTGATGCCATCGATCTGTGTAATCCCATCAGCCTGCAAAGTCACACGGCAAATCTAGCTGCTCCCAGCAAGACCGTCCCTCCGCGCCGGCCCTGAAATTGCCAGGAGCTAGTTTGCGACCAGATCGTCAACGGCTTGGTCATAGGCGGGGCCAATAACTGACCAGTCGTACTTGCCCATGGCTGCGCGTAGACCGTCGGTGCTAGAGCGAACTTCGTCCGGCTGCGTTAAGGCACGGCGCAAGGCTTCACCCAAACCGTCGGGCTCGTACAAGACGACGTGATGAAACTCCTCGGGCACAATCTCGGGATAACTCAGCCGGTTGGGTAATACGGCGATACAACCGGCGGCCATGGCTTCGACCATCGATATCCCGAAGAACTCGTGTTGCGTCGTTGATGCAACGACCGTCGCAGAGAGCAACAATTCTTGGTACCGCTCCCTACTCGCCTCGCCCACATGAACAACTCGTTCGCCCAGACGCTCTTGGATCCGCGCAAACTCTTGCGGATCAACTCTGGCGTTCTCGCCCGCCAACGCAAGATCGAAAACCACACCGTCATTGGCCAGGTCGACCAACGCAGCGAACAATTCCTTGGGGTTCTTGTCATGATCCCAGCGTTGATTCCACAGGACCAAGGGTCGGCGGGTCGGGATCCGTCTGCTGCGAATGAGTGTCCCAACATTGACGCCGACCGGTTGCACTACACACTTGGCACGGATGTCAGCAATAAGTCCCTCATGGCCAAAGTCGTTGGGGCGTCCCAGCACGAACGCCAATCCCTCAAAGACGAGATCAAGATGAAATTGGCTGTTAAACCACACCTGATCTGCCGCGACCATCGACCGCCAATTCGTCAAAGCAAGACCCTCGTCAAAGGACTGCCCCGGACCGAGAGGGTGCACCACCTGATTCTCATGAAAGTACGCAACGACAGGCGTATCACCCAATGATCGTCGGGCCAGCCCGACCAGCGAGGCAATATCGACCATGTCGCTCACCATAAGCAAATCAGGCCAACCATTTTCCGTCACATACCGCTCAATTTCGGCTGCCAAGGTGACCGCTCCCCCACGCATGCGCCAACGCCAGAATTGATCTGTGTGCGTGATCAAACCAACCTGATGCCGTGAGTTTGCAACCCACCCATCGGCCCACGCCCTATGGGAGCCACCGTAGTAGGGCTCAACGAGCAGAACCCGAGTATTGGTCACCGGTAACGACGGGGAACACGACTCTCGACGTCGCATACAACTTCGTAGCCAATGGTGTCGAGCCACCCGGCGATTTCGTTGGCGGTGATCGCATCGTCGCCCTGAACCCCCAACAAAATGACCTCATCCCCGGCCTTCACTGTTGCATCGGGACCACAATCGACCATCAACTGATCCATCGTTACCGTGCCGACCATTGGGCAACGCTGACCACCGACAAGGACCACACCGCCCGCGGCACTGGTCCGCCGGCGGATTCCATCGGCGTAGCCAATTGGCACGGTCGCAATAGTCGTTGTTGCAGATGCTTCCCATCGAAGCCCGTAAGAAACCCGCGCACCAGCCTCGATGGTTTTGACCATCGACACGGCGGAGCGGATGGTCATGGCCGGTTGTAGTGCGACAATTTCGGCGAGATCCTCGCTAGGAGGCACACCGTAGGTGGCGATACCGACACGGACCATGTCATAACGCGACCGAGGAAATGCCAAAGCGGCGGCAGAGTTCGCCGCATGCACCATTGGCACTTCGTGACCCGCTGCCCGAACCGCAGCGACAGTGTCATCGAATATATCAAGCTGCATATTGGTGAATGGGTCGTTGATTTCGTCCGCCACCGCGCAATGGGTCCAGAGACCTTGCAGGTTTAGCGACGGCTTGTCGACAATCGCCTGGACCAACAGCACGGTGTCTCTCGGATCGGCCCCGACTCGATTCATCCCGGTGTTGATCTTGACGTGCACGTTCAAGATGACCCGTCGATGACTCGCCGCGGCTTCGGCGGCCGCAAGACCCTCGCCCGAATACACCGAGGGAGTGAGATCGGCATCAACCACCTCGATCATCTCGTTCGGGGACGGTTCAGACAGCAACAAGATCGGCGCCGTAAGTCCGGAGGAGCGCAGTGCCTTGCCTTCTTCGACCGTTGCCACGGCAACCCACGTGGCACCAGCGTCGATGGCCGCCCGAGCGGTTGCTAGCGCCCCGTGGCCGTACCCGTCGGCCTTCACAACCGCACAGACGGTTGCCTCGCCGACATGTTGATCAATCTGTTGAATGTTGTGCCGAATTGCATCGAGATCGATGTCGGCCCACGTTGGTCTCATGAGCGGGCCTCTAGGGACTCTGTCGCTGTGCGGGTCAACCACCAACGGATTGCCCGCGGCAGGTCGGACGCAATCAGGCCATCGCCAAGTTCGGCTCCCGCGCGCCCATGTACGTGCGCCGCGGCTGCGGCCGCTTCGAAGGGATCAGCTCCGCGAGCCAAAAAAGCCCCGATCATTCCGGCGAGCACATCGCCGGTTCCCGCACTTGCCAAAGCACGACTACCACTGGTGATCAGACGGGTACGACCATCGGGCGCGGCAACAATCGTGGTCGGACCCTTGAGAAGAACCACTGCGGTGGTTTGCACTGCCAAGTTTCGTACCGCAGCAACGCGGTCCGCACCAATGTCGCCACCAATCAACTGAATGAACTCGCCGTCATGCGGCGTCAGCACCGTGGGTCCACGACGTCCCGCAGTAAATCGCTGGGGGCGATCGCCTAATGCCCACAACGCATCAGCATCAACTACCACAGCGCAATCAGCACCAGCGACGACGGTCCGGACTGAAGCCTTGGTTGCATCATCTCGCCCCAAACCGGGACCTATGACAATCGAACTCATTCGGTCCTGGGCATAGAGCACGTCGCGATCCCAAAACTCAACGGGTAACGCGAAACCGATTGCTTCGATTGGATCTTCGGGGCCAGCACCAGGGCCCGGAGTGCTTAAACGCACATACCCGGCACTCGACCGCAAAGCTCCCAAAGCGGCCAGTCGGGCCGCCCCTGTCAAGCCACGAGAGCCTGCAATAATCCAGGTCGCAGAATTCCACTTATGGGCATTGCTCTTTCGTTCAGGCACCCACCACCGAATATCTTCATCGGTGGCCAAATGACTTGTTGCGGCGGAAACGTCAAGGCCTATCTCCGCAACCTTGACCTCGCCCGAAGCGCCTATTCCATCGCCCAACACGAGACCCGGTTTGAGTGCACCAAAGGTAATAGTTCGTGTGGCTTGCACAGCGATGCCGCGCTGCGCACCCGTGGTGCCGTCGATTCCCGAAGCAATATCTACTGCCAACACGGCTGCGCCGTTTACGCTAGGTGCGAAATATTCGTCCCGAAGTCCTGTGCCGAATGCCGCATCGATCACGAGATCATTGACGCCAAGTTCAGTGCAATCAGGCTCGACGACGCGCACGACGACACCGCGTTGGGACAGTACTTTCGCCGCGACGCGCCCGTCGGCTCCGTTGTTCCCGGGACCAGCCACCACGGTGACTCGACGGCCGTAGGTTCCGCCAAGCATTTGCAACGCTTCGAGCGCTACCGCCCGGCCAGCACGGTCAATGAGCGTTCCCAACGAGGTTCCCCCAGCAACCGCTGCCGCGTCGACTGCCGCCATCTCGTCGGGAGTGAGAATCGGAATCATGTTTGAGCAATCACCATGGCATGCGCCATGGATTCAGTATGGGTCAAACTGATATGCCACGTTGCAATGCCCTGCTCACTCGCCAATTCTCGGGCGGTGCCGTGGAGTTGCACGCTGGGCGCTCCGTCATTACTTCGGACAACCTCGATATCCACCATGTTCACCTGGCCAAGGCCAACACCCATGGCTTTCATGACCGCCTCCTTGGCAGCAAAACGGACTGCTAATCGCTCGGTTGGGTCGGCCGCCCTATCGGCATAGGCCAACTCGCCGGAGGTAAAGAGTCGGTCGCGCAGCGTCGGTGTTCGTCGCAGTGATTCACGGAACCGATCTACCTCAACAAGATCGGTGCCGATGCCCTTGATCGGTGCAGCAGGCGCCATCAGGAAGTACTCGAGCGCCAGCGATCGGCTAACGCAGGAATCGGCAATACCAATAGGTCGCCTACATCGATCTCGGCCAACACAGCGTCACGAAATACTGGCTCAGTTTCGGTGACGGAGTCCCGCAGTTCGATGAGACGGTTGTTGTAGCCCTGCAGCACACCGCGTGCCTCGGCTGGCTCGAGACGGTCATACAGTCGAATGTGCAAAAGCGACAGCCCAATCGTAACTCTGTCCTTTACCTCGGGAACGATCATGATGGTGCGCCCGTCGCTACGCCCTCGGGTGAGCAACACGTCTCGCGACCGCGACACTTGGTGCTTGGTACCCCGCAAAATGGGATCGTCGTCAGCACGCGAACGCAGCTCACGAGAGATACCACCTCGATCAACAACAATCAGGTGTTCGGCTCCGTTGGCGCCTGCTTCGATCCGGTAGCGGGTGTAACCAACCACAGCGTCGACTGCCCCGTCGAGTGCAACAATGGTACGCAAGCTGCGATAACTCAAAGAATCGCGAGGGGCCCCGGCCTTAAGAACCTCGCCGACCAACGCCGCCTGAAGAAGCGTCTCATCAGCACGTGAAATCCCAACCGTAACCGTCTTGGCCTGATGCTTAATAGCATCAATTGGTCTCGTTAGTTCGTCGATCGCGGCCGTCAATGCTGACTCGAGGTCGTCGAGTACCACGCTTGGGGTGCCAACCTTGCCCCGGTCCAATTGGTAAGCATCCAGCGGAATCATTTCCAGCGCATACCTAAATCCGGTAGCTAATCGCGAAGCTGTACTCGCCTCCAAATGGCCGTTGAGCTTCCCGGAACGCAACTCGTCAAAGAACTTATGGGCAGGTTGTTGCAGGTTGACCTTCAAGGCGCCCAGCCCGTTGTGGTGTACGACACCATCGGCAACCACTCCCTCTATGACCGCTCGGGCAACACGTAATGTCTGAGCTTGTGCATCAATAGCCAAAGCTGATTCGTAGCCGAAGAGGTGACCCACGACAGTCGACATGATGAACGCCAGTTGGTCATGTACAACAGGCACCGGCAAAACGTCAGTAGCTGCAGTGAAACGCGTCTCGTCTTCATTGGCGATAACAATTGGCGCAGCCTTGTGGGCCGAATAGATTGCCACTTCCTTCGCAACATCGTCGGCCGTTGAACCTCTGAGTCCGGCTGCGCAAACCAAGATAAGAGGTTCAGAAGAAAGGTCGATGTGCTTCTTGTCTTCGGTTGCATCGCAAGCAATGGCCTTATAACAAAGCTCGGAAAGTTTGATCCGCAACTCTTCAGCGGCAATGCGATTGGCCCCGTTACCGACCATCGCCCAGTAGCGCCGCTGAGGGCCGCTTCGACGGGCTGCATCACCAATTACCTCGCGTGACGCGATGACCCGCTCCATGGCCGCAGGAATCTCCCTCAAGCCAACAAGAAGGCTTTGCCGACCCTCACTCCAAGGGTCGATGCCGACCTCATCCGCGATCGCACAAGCCAACAAGAAGCCCGCGGCTATTTGCGCATAAAACGCCTTCGTAGAGGCCACACTCATTTCGACGTCGCGTCCATCAGAGGTGTACAACACCCCGTCGGAACGATCGGTAAGATCGCTCCCGCGACGATTCACAATGGCGATAACTCTTGCGCCACGGTTGCGCGCCAAATCGACCGTTCGGTTGGTGTCGGTTGTGGTGCCTGACTGTGAAATGGCCACAATCAACACATGGGACATATCGTCGACCAACCCAAACCCAGACAACTCGGTTGCAGGTAACGAAAAGACCCGCACCGGCGTACCCGTAAGTTCGTTGGCCAATGCCCGAGCCAGACTTGACCCGGCAATATGCGCGGTGCCCTGGCCAATTACCGTAATTTCAGATATCTGACCCGAACGAAGATCGGCCCGAACATCGTCGGGCAGTCGTTCACCAAGTTCGACTCGTAGGCCCTGTGCCTCTTCGACGACCTTGCCGCGCAGTGTCTTGCGGAACGATGTTGGCGCTTCGCCGATTTCTTTCAACAAAAAGTGCGGATTGTCACCCAGGTCAATATCGCGAGTTGTGATTTCGGCTGTGACAAGTTCGCTTCGTTCAACGGGCAGATCGCTCGTGTCATAGCTGCGACGTTCGAGACCCTCCAGCGTTCCGGCATGGCGTCCATCGAGGATGACAACCTGACCCTTGGACCCGATCGGGTTCTTAATGTCCGCAGGCGCATCGCCATCCATACGAAGATAGGTGGAGGTCTCCTCGACGAGGCCGTACGGCTCTGAAGCAACGATGTACATATCCTCGGCGAAGCCAACGTAAAGGGCCTGCCCGCTGCCTCGCAGCGCTAACAAGAGTTGATTATCGGTGTTTGCCACGTTGGCCGCAATAGCGACCGAACCCTCAAACTGAGCCACAGCCTGGTTGAAGGCATCACTCGGGGCCAGGCCATCCGCGATCCGCTGCGCCACCATGGTAGGAATGACCTTGGCATCGGTTGTTATGCCCGGGGCGATTGTCAGACCATCACTGGCCTTCAGATCAGCAAAGTTGTCGACATCACCGTTGAGGGCCGCAGTCACGTAAGGATAGTCGGCGCCATCGATCTGCTCGGAGTTAATCGGGTGAGCATTGGCTTCGGAGATGACGCCGATGCTGGCCCAACGAGTGTGGCCTAACACGATGGTTTCGGCTCCCTCGGACTGCAACGCAAGATCAAGGAGTTCGTCTTTGGCAATCGCCGAGCGCAACACGGCCGTGTTGTCGCCCAACTCGCCAATTTCGGCAGCGGTCTTGTACACAAAACTCAGCCCGCCCTCAACCACTCGAACCGAACCGGACCGATACAGGGGGTCGGCATTGCGCTGGGCAATAAGGGCACTATGAGGGCCCGCCTCAAGGTCAAGCCCATGATTACGTATCAACAAATGCAAACCCGCCGAGTCGCGCCCGCGCACCTCAAGTCGATCAATGGCCGAGAGAGCCACCTGCACCGACGTGTACGCCTCAGTTGCCGCCAGCGACGCATCTTTGCCAGCCAAAGCTTCCACCTCCGAAGCTGTGCGTAAACGATCCTTACGAATGCTCCACACGGCATCGCGAATTCGTACTAACGCGACGTTGTGCTCTTCGGACACGGCGGCTTCTAATTCGCCATCGATACGCGCATCAAGATCGGTAACCGCCGCCGCAACATCGGCCATTACCTGCTCGACGCTTTCGTGCAGTCCGGCTACGTTCACGAGCGCAAGCACCCCGGGAACACCCAAAAGCTGCGTATTGGCTACTTCCAGAAACTCCGCAACCTTAGTCAACTCTCCAACCAGGCCAGGCCCAAGAGCCAGCTTGTCGCATCCCGTCAACGCCGACCGAAGCGGACTTAGGACTTCGTCAGCGGTCGGCGTCGAACGAACACCACGACGTCGGACCACAGCAATAATGCCGCACACAGTAGGGCTCCTAAGAGATTGAGATTTCGGCTGCCTGGGAAATCAGCTTAGCGATCACCGAGGGTCAGGAAACGGCAATCTGCGCAGCGCGAACCAGCCGATCGGTAATCGTCGCCGCCCGGGCAGCATCATCGGCCTCGACCATCACCCGCAACAACGGCTCGGTGCCCGACGCTCGCACAAGTACCCGGCCCGAATCGGCCAACTCTGCGTCACAGGAAGCGATTTCGCCCTGCATTGCATCGAGCGCTGTCTGGGCATCGCCGGCCACAGGGACGTTGACCAGGTACTGGGGCACCGGCTGGAGTATCTGGCGCATTTCGTCGAGGCTTCGCTCATCTCGCTGAACCAGATCGGCGAGTAATGCTCCTGCCAACATCCCGTCGCCTGTCGTGGCGAATCGGCGATAGATGACGTGACCAGATTGCTCGCCTCCGAGCACCCAACCATTTGCACCCAGAGACTCAAGCACATAGCGGTCGCCGACCTTGGTTATGTCGACTGTGATTCCTTTGGCATGCATGGCGCGATGAAAACCCAAATTGGTCATGACCGTAACCACCACGGTATTTTCGACCAAAGTCCCTGCGGCCGCGAGATCAATGGCAAGTAGGGCGATGATCGTGTCACCGTCTACCACTTCGCCGGTATTAGAAACAGCCAGGACACGATCGGCGTCACCATCGAACGCCAGTCCAAGATCGGCGCCTTCGGCAATGACTTTGGCCTGGATGTCAGTGAGATCTGTTGAGCCGCAGGCTTCATTGATATTGCGGCCATCAGGATCAGCATGAATCGCAGTAACTGTGGCTCCGAGCGCCTCAAACATGGCGGGAGCAAACGGCGAAACAGCGCCGTTGGCGCAATCGAGAACAATGTGCAGCCCCGCTAGTGAACGACCCTCCAACGCCCCAACGATATGGTTCATGTACCCATCAAGGCCGGGCTCGTAAGCGGTCGTCGTTGATGCCGCATCGTCGGTTTGTTCGGCGGCGTGTTCTTCGAGCAGAGCTTCGACAGCGGCCTGTTGTATATCCGTCAGCTTTTCGCCACCTGGCGCAAACACCTTAAGTCCATTGTCGTGCCACGGATTGTGGGAGGCAGAAATAACCACGCCCGCAATATCGAGTGATGCACAAACATGGGCGACCGCCGGAGTTGGGGCCACGCCCAAATCGAGAACAACCACATTTTCCGCGCTGAAGCCCGAGGCTAATGCTGAAGCAAACGCTGGACCCGATTCACGGGTATCGCGTCCGATAACCACTGTTGCCGTCCCAAAGGCACGAGCTACCGCTCGAGCTAACCGCGTCGCAAACGCAAGAGTTAACTCATCGTGGGCGCGACCACGCACGCCATCGGTTCCGAATTTCATTGTTGCATCAGCGAAAGCAGCTCACCGCGAACCATCGTGATGATGTCCACGGGAAGAGTCGCCAACCCAGCGATTTAACGCTTGGAGTACTGTGGAGCCTTACGGGCTTTCTTGAGACCGTATTTCTTGCTTTCCTTTTTACGAGGATCGCGAGTAACGAAGCCGGCTGCTTTAAGAACGCCACGACGCTCGGGATCGAGTTCCATGAGGGCACGGGTTAGGCCGTGACGCAAGGCGCCAGCCTGACCGGACTGACCGCCACCATCCATGGTGACGGAAAGGTCATAGGTGCCATCGCAGTCGGTAATGCGCATGGGCTCGGTGATTGCGTTGCGATGCGTTGCCGACGGGAAATAATCGTCGAAGGCTCGTCCGTTGACGGTTACAACACCGGTACCGCTGCTAATGCGAACACGGGCTACGGAACGCTTGCGGCGTCCGGTTGCGGTGGTGAGGTAGGTAGTAGTCATGATCTAAATCTCCAGCTCAGACTCGCGCTTTGGCATGCTCGATAACGAGTACCTGGGGCTGCTGAGCTTCGTGCGGATGGGTTGAGCCTGCGTACACCTTGAGCTTCTTAAGCATCTGGCGTCCGAGACGGTTGTGAGGAAGCATGCCACGTACTGTTCCACGCACAGCCTCGGCTGGCTTGGTGTCGAGCAGGTTGGCGTAACTGGTGGACTTAAGACCACCCGGGTAACCGGAGTGGCGGTAAACCAGCTTGGCATCAGCCTTGTTGCTACTGAGCACAACCTTGTCGGCGTTGATAATGATGACATGGTCGCCCATGTCCATATGCGGCGTGAACGTGGGCTTGTGCTTGCCACGAAGGAGCGAAGCTACCTCGGTGGAGAGGCGGCCCAGGACGAGACCTTCAGCGTCGACAACATGCCAATCGCGAGTGATCTCTGAAGCTTTGGGGGTGTACGTTGGCACAACAATCTTCCGAAATTCCGGGGGATAGAACAATAGACGAATGAACACAGGGGTCATAAGTCCGGAAGTCAAGGCTAATGGCGATTTTGTGCTAATCCACGCGCGAACAACCGCGCGTTTTAGCGAGTTTCGGTGACATCGCCTTGTCGGGCCCCTGGCCTATGCACGCGCGTGCCGTCATAGTTGACGTTCCACAGGGTCAGACCATGCGGCGGCGCTAC
>CAXMUI010000009.1:0-3068 GCA_964196475.1 uncultured Acidimicrobiia bacterium | reverse complement strand
CAGGTCTTTCCCAAATCTGGCGGACATGCCAATGACAAGGGCAGCAACCAGGAACCATGCGCCGATAACACGCCACGGGTGGCGGGCAGCAAATCGTCCGAGTCGGTAGAGGGCATTCGACATAACAGTTCATCCTTGGGGCAGCACAATATTGCGCTACGCTACCGTAGCGTTATGGTGGGTGGGTGCAACTGCATATTGACCGATGTGCCCAACTTCACACTCCCACTTTTCGTCGCAGCTAGCGACACTTGCTAGCGACGAAGCCCACCAACGGAAAGGACCCAGCATGGCTCGACCACTAAGTAACGTTGCTCGGGGAAAAATCCTCGCGGCGGCCACCGAAGTAATTCGTCAAGTGGGCGTTCAGGGCTTCTCAATAGATCAGGTCGCTCGTCAATCCGGCGTTGCCAAAACCACGATTTACCGGCACTTCGATTCCAGAAACAATTTGGTGTTGGCAGCGTTCCATGAGGCGCACGGGGTCCACATGAAGGCAGTGCCAAATACCGGATCGTTGCGTGATGATCTTTTTGAAGTCCTCTCCACGGACCTTCCTACGTTTGACGATCGAAGCCTGCAAGCGATTTTTTATGGCATCGTTGCCGCGACGGCGTACGACGAAGAACTTCGTGATCTGGTGGCTGATGGTCGCCTTGAAGAGGGAAATCCGCTCGTTGCGATCCTCGAACGGGCTGTAGAACGAGGTGAAATTCCACCCGGCATGGACCCCATGACCGCTTTCGGATTTATCGAGGGACCACTTGTGATCCGTTCGCTATTCCAGCCCGAGTCATTAGCCAGCCTCGATCTCGAATTGCTAGTGGATCAAATCGCACGAGCATTGGGTGCTTCGTAAACGAGCCCCAAAATCTAATCGTTCTGGGAGTGTGGGAACTGCGGAACGCAGTTCCCACACTCCCAGAACGATAAAAGGTGGGCTAGTGGCGGCTGACTACTGAGTCGAGTGCCTGCATCAATGCAACGTTGTAGGTCTCGGGGACAACAAGGGGTGCATCGTGCATTCCTGGCGTGGGGTGCAGGCTCGCTCCCAGGATGAGATCGCCGAGGGCTCGTTGGGCTTTGGCAGGAATCTTGTCGTCGTCTTCGGTAATTACAACCGCAGTCGGAATACGAATTCCGCGGATCCAACCGATTGAGTCGAAGTTGAACAAAGAAGCGCCAGTTTCGACGAGGGATCGTGGGTCGTGCTGACTGACCTGAAACGTGCCCCAAGGGTGCAGACCTTCGGTGCGTCTGGCGAGGATGCGGGTAAAAACGCCGTCGACTAATGGTTGAGGAGCGATACGAATGGCGCCAGCGATGGTGGTCATGATGGCCGGCCACACGCGAAGATCCGAGGTGCGAAAGCGTGAGCGGGTGGCCGACAGCACCATGCCCGACATGCGATGTGAATGGTCGCGTGCCATCAACTGCGCCACCGTGCCACCCAAGGAATAGCCGAACATGATGAACTGATCGATTCCGAGTGCATCGACTACGGCAATGGTGTCTTCGGATAACCGTTTCACGCTTACGCGCCCACGAGGTCGCAGCCCCGAGCCGTGACCAGCATGGTCAAAGGCAATGACCCGGTATGTCTTGGCTAGCTCCGCATACTGTGCAAAATAATTGAGGTCGGCCGTGACCGTCCAACCATGGGACAGCACCACCGGGATGCCATCGCGGGGTCCCTCGTCGCGGATAATGATGGTGCCACGTCCAGGCAAATGAAGTTCGCGTCCTGGCGCAAGTTCGGGGGCTTCCCGAATGCGTGTGATCGTCTCGGAACGTTCGGCCACAGCTAGTCGCTGATCGCGACAACCTTTACGCTGAGCGTCATGCCGGTCGGGGTTTGGAAACCGACGGTTTCGCCCGGTTTGGCGCCGAGAAGCGCGGCACCTAGCGGTGAGCCAGGGGACATAACATCGATACCCTCGCGGCGCTCTTCGATCGAGCCTATGAGGAACTGTTCAGGGTCGGTGTCGCCTTCGTACAGAATCGACACGACGCAGCCTTCAGAAACCTGATCGGTGTCGGCACCGTCGACGATGATGGCATCCTCCAGCAAGGATTCGAGGTGCATAATGCGCCCTTCCATCTTGCCTTTGTGCTCTTTGGCAGCGTGGTAGTCGCCGTTTTCGGAGAGATCGCCGAGTTCGCGGGCCGTCTCGATCTTTCGGGCAATGTCAATGCGACCCGGGCCGGTGAGCTCTTTATGCTCGGCCTTGAGGCGGTCGTGTGCGGTTTGAGAAAGTTTGGTTGGCGCAGCCATCTGGAAAGGGTAGCGGCACCGCGCATGGGGATGCGATCACTTATTGAATGCTGGCGTGGTTGACGTTTGCACTTACATCCGCAAGACTTGAGTCATGGACCGCTCATTGCGCCCCACCTCGCTCGTTGTAGCGATCATTATTATTTTGTAGCGCACGGCCCAAACCCGTGCGCTAAATCACCGTCCACTATGTGGGCGGTTTTTTCGTTCTCAACCCCAATTATCTGGTCAAGCCCGATAGGAACAACACCATGACAAATCACCGCGTAGGCATCATCCCCGGCGACGGCATTGGGCACGAAGTGATCCCCGAGGGCCTCAAGGTAATTGCGGCGGCCGGTGTCACGCTCGACACCACCGACTACGACCTGGGGGGCGAACGGTACTTGCGTGACGGTGTGGTGCTGTCCGACGAAACGATCGAAGAATGGCGTGGGCTCGATGCGCTCTACCTGGGAGCGGTGGGTACACCCGATGTGCCGCCTGGGGTTATCGAACGCGGTCTGCTACTGAACATGCGGTTTTCGCTCGATCTTTACATCAACCAGCGTCCCTTTGTGCTCGATGGCTCCCATGAGTTCATCGTGATCCGAGAGAACACCGAAGGGACCTACGCAGGTGAGGGCGGCTTCCTCCGCAAGAACACCATCAACGAGATCGCCACGCAGGGTTCGGTCAATACCCGTCATGGTGTCGAACGTTGTATTCGCTACGCCTTCGAACTGGCGCAGAGTCGCCCTCGCAAGCACCTGACCATGGTGCACAAGACCAACGTGCTTACCTTCTCAGGCGA
>CAXMUI010000008.1:0-2145 GCA_964196475.1 uncultured Acidimicrobiia bacterium | reverse complement strand
GGTGGGCCTAGCTGGATTCGAACCAGCGACCTCACCCTTATCAGGGGTGCGCTCTAACCAACTGAGCTATAGGCCCGTAGTCCAAACAAGTCGGAATACAGACTTGTAAGGTTAGCGCGTTTTGTTACCGTGCCGTCGCGCCTAATCTTCGCCTCGCCGTTTGCGTTTTTGGCGTGGTGGGCGTTTAGCAGTGGGCCCTGGTTGCCGAGGTGACCGTGGCTGACGGCGCCGTTGAGTGGGACGGAAGCGAGCTGATTCTTCCTCGATTACCGTGACCCGTAATCCGCCAGTGAGGTCGCTAATAAGATTGAACAATACCGACATCAGCACACTAAATGCGGTGCCTGCGATCACCAGAACAAAACCAAGCAGCGCCATCTTGCGGAAAATAAGGTCGGCGTTAATTTCGAAGTCGTCCAGGGCAAAGAGTTCGGTGACGAAGTTCTCGACCTTTTCGATGATGCCTGCCTGGGCCGCTGCGCCCCACAGCATTACGCCGGCGATCATGAAGATCACCCACATACACATAAAGAAGATCGTCGATATTTTCAGTACCGACCATGGTTCGATGTGTCGCACAATGCGCCGAACTCGGCGGGCTTGTAGTCGAACTCGGCGGCGACGCTCACGTCCGGGAAGATCAGAGGCGAGCAGGGTGCGCTTTTTTGCTGGTTGGGGATCAACCGGAGCAAGTGTGACTGGCTCGTCACTTGGCGCAATAGCAGCATCAGGAACGGCGCCCGTATCGAAAACTGAATCACCGGGCGCAATAATCTCGACAGCTTCAACGGGACCAGAATCTGCGGTCTTCTCGTGGCCGTCACCCGTGGGCGCAGTTTCAGTTCGCGGTTCTAACTCCTGGGGCACAATTCGAAGTGTACGGGATCAAGCACCGGCAATGGACGGCATAGCCCGCTGATCCCGTTTAGTGCCGCGATTTGTTCTGCTTGAGAACCGGAAATGTCGATGGCCAAACCGGCCTCGTGACGGCTTGTTCCCGGTCGAGCAACGGGATGCGGGTTGCTGTCGCGGTGCTCCCACAGCCAGGTTTGTTCGGCAAAACTCCGAAATCCGGATGTAACAGCCAGGCTGTATCCCAACCGATCTTCGGTTGTCGCTATTGCCGCTGCCATAGCGGGAGCAAGTCCGGCATTGTCGGGTTGGTTTCCTTGAGCCGCGGCCGTCCGGGTTATAGGACCAACGCGTACTTCCACAACATGAGCGGTGCCGCTCGTTGTTATCGACTCGATGGTTGCATTGTTCGCTTCCGCGACTTGCCACCCAACCGCTGCATCGCCCCCACTCGTGGCCAAGGCCACTGCATCCGCCGCGCTTTGTGAAACTGCGAGTTCGGTTGCTTGGTTCCCAAGCGTCACCAGACCCATCATGGTGATCATGGCGAGGGCCATAACGATTCCAAGGAGTGGTAGGGCTTGGCCCCGTTCGCGGCAAACGTTCGTGTCTTGATGGCGGCCAATTGGCCATTTCCCATCACTCATAGTGGTCCCCTATTGGTTGACGCGCCCATGGTGGCGCTCAATTGGTGGGGAAATTTGTTAGGGGAAGTGAGCGGTCAAAGACCCAAGATCTATTCGGTCAACGCAATGTCGCCGACATCAGGGTCACCATCAACGATTTCGGTTAGCTCATCGTCGATCTCATCTTCGTCTTCCATCGTGACGGGCGCAAGTGATGCGACATAGGCGCCGTCGTCCAGGCTCATGATGTTTACCCCGGTTGCTGCTCGGCCTTGGGCAGAAATGTCCGCAACCTTCATCCGAATTACGGTGCCTGACGATGCAATGAGGAAGACTTCTGAGTCATCGGCGACAACCAGCGCACCGGCGACCTCTTTGCGAGAGCCACCTAGCCTGATGCCACGGACACCTAAGCCGCCGCGTCCCTTGGTGGGGTAATCCTCTACAGGGGTCCGCTTGCCGAAGCCCGACCGAGTGATGTGTAGTAGCGAAGTACCTGGTTCGGCTACCGCCGCTGCTACTAGCGTGTCGTTTTCTCGGAACCTCATACCGCGGACACCAGCAGCGGAACGACCCATGGGACGGACCACATCCCCGCCGAAGCAAATAGTTTGCCCCGCTCGTGAAGACAACAAAATTTTGTCGCCGTCATTTATAGGCATTACCG
>CAXMUI010000007.1:0-4027 GCA_964196475.1 uncultured Acidimicrobiia bacterium | reverse complement strand
ATTCCACACCACAATATTGGTGGCCTCGACCTTGAACATGGGCTGCAGGTTGTACTGCGGCACTTGGAGCAGTGGTTCAAATATCGAGGCGAATATGCCGGCGTAGAGCGTTGCGAACTGCTCCGGCGTGTACGGCGAAGCGACGAGGTCTTCGGGCAACTGGGGTACTTCCAAGGTGTCGACCAACGACGAGTCGGCTTCAAACCGCTCCGCCAATTGTGGGGTCGAATCCAGTTTCCCTGCCAACTGTGGGGTCGTACCCAATCGCTCGGCCGATGACGGCGAGGCCGCCAGAGTTACCGAGAGGAGAGCGATGATGATGACTATCAGGGTTGTCTTGACTGAGCGAGTGTTCATGTTCTTCTCCAACTGTTTTCCCAACGAGTGGGTTGAACAGCGGAGTTGCTGCCCGTTTAGTTAGAGAGGAGACGCATAAACAACGCCGTCCTTACACCCCAGGTCCAGAAACTTTTAGGGCTCACTGTGATCGCCATGGCTTCGGCAATCTTTTCCAGAGACGCGACGCGCCTAGGTCGTCGCCGTAACTCGCATCTCCGCTCGAAGCATGCTCATCGCTACGATCCCGACTGCGGGGCCAGCAGCCAGCATGGCGAATGACCAACCCCACCCATTCGCGTCACGCACGATGGGAACAAGCCAAATCGTCACGACGGTCAAAACGAACCCCAACGCCAGTTGCAGAGTCACCGCTGTCCCGACATAGGCCTGATCAGCAACCTCGGTGACGATGGCGGAGAACTGAGCCGAGTCGGCAATTACCCAGAAGCCCCACACGAATCCCACGAGGATCACCCAGAACAATGAACCGCCAACAAACCCGATGGTCGCGGCGGCCAGGCCGGACATAGTCATAGCCACAATTGTCGACTCGGCGCGTCCCCAACGGTCCCCCAAGACGCCTCCGACCCAGCAGCCGATGGCTCCAACACCAATTACGCCGAACGTGAGAAGTGAGGCGGCATTGGTTGGATCAGCCCAGCCTCGTGCCAATAGTTCATCGTTCATGAAAGCTTTAAACCAGGCCCACATGGCATAAAGTTCCCACATATGCCCGAAGTAGCCGATGCTGGCGAGGAGCACCGGGCGGCTCATCATCACCCGTCGGGCCGCTCTTGGATCGAAGCCAGACGACGGAAAGGGGAACGGTCCGTCGGCCCCAAAGCGGAAGGCAATGACTCCACCTATGACCGTCAACGCCGAGGTGGCCAAGATCACCGCCGTGGCATCCATTCCACCGATGCCAGTAACAAGATGTGGTGCGGCTGAACCCAATGTGAGAGCGCCAACCATTACTCCCAGAGCGGTTCCGCGGCCCACACGAAACCAGGTGGCCATTGCCTTGAGCGACGGTGGATATACCAATGCCAAGAATGCGCCAGTGAGCAGTCGATAAGGAATCGCTGTGCCCAACCCGGAAGACGTCACAAGCAATGCATTTGAGGCCGCCGCACCAAGCGCACCGTAAAGAATCAAGCGCCGTGGGGCAACAACGTCAGCCAAATTCGTGACTGCTGAAACAACCGCGCCAATAACAAATCCCAACTGCACCGAAATGGTCAACCATGATGACCCATTCGTCGACAGCCCCCAATCGTCACGCAACTGGGGAAGAACGGCAGCCGCCGAGAACCACGTAGTCATCGACAGCACCATGGCGGTAGCCAGCAATGTCAGTGCTCGCCAAGCGCCTGGCGGATTACGAAGGTCTTGGTCAATAACCGCCACAGACTTAAACCTATCACTGGCCGATAGGTCAATAGTATGGTTTCCAACATGATCTACGAAGCTCCAACTCTCGACGATCTTGACATCCAAGTCATCGATGAAATTGAGGAACTTCGACGTGAGGTGGCTCAGTATGTCGCCGCCCATCCACAGCATTGGACGGGACATCTGCGCCGAATGAGCTTTGCGGGAGCGGTCCGCGGATCGGACTGGACCCAGGGATTTGGAGCTTCACTTGACGAAGAATTGGGCACTGTCGATGGAGAGAAACCTCTCGACGCGATGACACCAACCCATTCTGCGCTAGCCAACTACCAAGATGCTATGACGTACATTTTGCAACTAGCCACGGTGCCTGTCGAACTTGACCATTCACTGATCCGGTCACTTCACTACATGATGACCAAACATGATCTTGAGAAAAGCCCAGGCCTGTACCGAACCGGGCCCATGTGGATCGAGGATCAATCCGGCACACACCTGTACGACGCCCCTGATGCCAAATATGTCCACGGCCTGATGACCACCCTTATTGAAGCCAGTCACCGCACCGATGACAGTCCTGCAGTGATCCAGGCCGCCATGACCCATCTCAACATGGCGATGATTCATCCATTTCGTCACGGAAACGGGCGCATGGCTCGCGCCTTACAGACGTTTCTCATGGCCCGTGAAGGAATCGTGTCACCAGCCTTCTCCTCGATCGAGGAATACCTAAGCCGAAATGCCGACGCCTACTACGCCGTGCTAACCCAAGTCGGCAATGGGTCATGGAGTCCGGGCAGTTCCACTCAACCCTGGATTCAATTTTGCCTCACCGCGCACTACCGCCAGGCGCTGACCATCAAACGGAGGGGCCACGAGACGGAGAACGTCTACGAGCGAATCGAGCAGTTGGTCAAAGAGCGTGGGTTGCCTCCCCGGGCCGTTGGACCACTCGTTGACGCAGCACGGGGGCGACCCTTACGCCGATCGATCTACAGTCATCTTGTCGAACTCACTGTTGGCGACTCAATCTCTGACGAAAGTGCATCACGCGACTTGAAGGCGCTGGTGGACGCTCAAATCCTCACACCCGAAGGCCAGGGACGGGGTCGGGTGTACCACGGCTCAGAGGTGCTGAACACCTTTTGGCAGGACGCCCGTCAGTCGCGGTCTCCAAAATACGGGGATGATCCCTACGTCACCTTGCGGTAACCCTCTCGTGTGGGAAACTTAACGCATCATGAATGCTTCTGATCTTGTTGCCGATCTTCGTGCTGCTATTGGCGACACAGCGGTCCTGACCGGCGCCGATGCCAAACCTGCGTTCACCGACTGGCGCGAGGTGTACTCCGGGTCGGCCATCTGTCTGGTTCGCCCCAACTCCACCAAGCAAGTCTCCGACGTCATGCGCATTTGCCACGATGCTGATATTTGTGTGGTGCCGCAGGGTGGAAACACCGGCATGTCAGGCGGAGCTACACCGGCAGGTGATCGGCCGACGATCGTCTTGTCGTTGGTGCGCATGAACCAAATCGAATCCGTCGACAAAGAGCGCTACACCATCACAACCCAGGCGGGCGTGTCCATTCAGGACCTGCACGAGACAGCCACTTCCGTTGATCGACTTTTCGCTCCGGACTGGGGTGCGCGTGGCAGCGCCACAATCGGTGGGGGGATCTCCACCGATGCCGGCGGTAACAATGTGCTTCGCTACGGCAATATGCGCGACCAGATCATGGGGCTTGAAGTCGTCCTACCTGATGGACGGGTCTGGGACGGCCTACGCGCGCTGCGCAAAGACAGCTCGGGATATGACCTAAAACAGCTGTTCATCGGGGCTGAAGGCACCCTTGGCATAGTCACCCGAGCAACCGTCAAACTGCATTCAGCGACGCCCAACGCACAGTCGGCATTGGCCGCCCTCACATCGCTGGACAACCTAGGCGGCCTCTTCGACTTGGCCCGCTCCTACGCCGCCGAATCCGTCACCGCATTCGAACTCGTGCCCAACATGGGCCTCACCCAAGTGTGCAAAGTGTTCGATCTTCCACGACCGATCGACACGATCGAGGACTTCTATGTGCTCATCAAGGTCGCCGCTGCCCAACCGGTCACCGACATGATCACCGACTTCTTATCGGCCGCGGCCAACACTGGGCTCATCAGTGATGCAATCGTGGCCAGCACCCAAGACCAAGAAGATCGTCTCTGGATGATCCGAGACAAACTTTCTCAATCGGGCATCTACCAACACCACGACGTCGGGCTCAAGATGGACATCGCTGTACCCATCGAC
>CAXMUI010000006.1:0-20237 GCA_964196475.1 uncultured Acidimicrobiia bacterium | reverse complement strand
CGTGCCGTGCGACAAAATGTTCGGCGCCATTGGGAAGATGCGTGAGAATGGCGAACTCGCTCAGTTCAGATTCTCCGCCAAGAACGAGTGGGTCGAGGGCACTGCTAGCCGGTCGACAATCCACGAGTGGCACGGGCTCAACCAGGACCACACTTACGCCGAAGAATACTCCTATGTCGCTGACCACCCGACGCTGGGTCACGGCCACGGCCCGACACCGCAGGAATACGTGCTCCACGCTCTGGCTGCGTGCATCACTGCGGGCGTGGCCACTGGAGCTGCGGCGCGCAACATTAAGCTCAACAGCGTCTCGTCGATGGTTAGTGCCGAGATCGACGTCCGGGGCGTGCTCGGCGTCGACCCCGCGGTCCGTAAGGGCTTCAGCGACGTGACCATTGAATTTGACATCGACGCCGACTGCGACGAGGACCAAAAGGACATGCTCCTGGCAGGCGCGACCAAGTACTCAGCCGTGTTCGACATGCTGGCGAACCCGACCGAGCTCACCGTCTCGCGCAACAGCTGAAGGGCAGTCCCGGTGATGGTCTGAAGCTCGCGACGCTGAGCGTTGTGGGGCTCGGAAAGTCGAGCGTGGGTGCTGAGAGGGGCCGATGCCTCCATCCTGGTCTGTAGTGTTTCGCATCTTCTACCGTCTCATCGCTTCACTTGCCTGTGCGTGCCGAGAACTCATCCGCGCTGGTGTTCTCGACGATGGAGCTCATGTGGCGAGGAGCTTCGTCGTCCAGGGGTTCCATGTACTTGGGGTTTGTAATCCCCCCTGACACGAACCCCCACATTGGAGGTCCGGTGGAGTCGGTCGATGACGGTCAGATTCCGACGTACGGGATCGGCCGTGTGATCGAACTACGTGCGAATGGCGTGCTGCGCCAGAAATCTGGTGATTGACCGTGCACTGTTTGTGTATCGTCATCAAACGCCGTCCCCGACATTTCAGGCGTCGGCTTGCCACGAGCAGATCAGAAAAGACCAGGATGTAGCAGGATGTCGCCCGCTGTCAGATTTCCTAAATCTTGTGCGTCAGTTCGATTCTGCCCGGGGGAACGATCATATAATTGCAGGTCGGGCGGGTTGTTCGATGCCCGGCCCGTTCGGTGATCTTGATGGACGCCGCTTACCTGTGCATTAGTTTGCTTCGTGGCCACTGGTGAGAAGGGGGACTAAGGGCCCTTATGTCCACCACCGGTGCTCCCTTAGGACCTTTGACTCTGGAAAAGACCGGTGGGTTCGACAAAAGTGGACACCAGTACCTTCAATTGGTGCGTTTGGAACCCAGGAAAAGGAGTCGAACAATGACACGTATAAAGGTAGTTGCCGTACTTGCCGTACTACTACTAGCGCTGACGGCCTGCGGCTCAGACGCTTCGAATTCAGCCGATGTGACGGAGCCCGACGAGACTCACACCGATGATACCCATGACGACGATGACGACCACGACGATGCCGATACCCACGCGGATGACGACCACGATGAGAACTTCGCGTTCGGCGAGTCGGCCGATGCCGCAGACGCCGACAGAACGATAGAGGTTTCGATGCTCGACACGATGAGATTTGATCCAGGTGAGTTCGAGGTAGCGGTCGGCGAGACAGTCACGTTTTCGATCACGAACACAGGCGCGATCGCTCATGATTTTACTTTGGGCGACGAGACGACCCAGGACGCTCACGAGCAGGAAATGGCAGAGATGAGCGAAGGCGATCATGCTGGTGCTGACCTCAATGCGGTGTTGGTACAGCCCGGTGAGACTGAGGAGCTGACTTGGACATTCACCACTGCTGGTGAACTACTTATTGGGTGCCACGTGCCAGGTCATTACAACGCTGGCATGGTCGCTCCGCTTCCGGTGACAGGTTAAAGACACCGGAGCACCCGGCGCTTAACAGGTCGGCCGCTTCGCTGAAATCACTCCGAGAGATAAGTCAACGGTTCGACACATGCGTGGCTAAGACGGAGTGAGCGGTCGGGTCGCCGGCGTAACGGCAAGCAAATGAACACAAAACGCCCAGGATGCGCAGTTTTGTTGACTTTGGGAGCCTTGCCAATAAACTGGGCCACAGTTCGATCCTGCCCAGACCCAAAATTGCGGGCTAAACCACCCGGCGCAGAATTTTCTGTTTGAAGCTGGTGTAGGGCGGATAGGCGAGTGAAGGGTCCGGTTTGGTGCCCTTGCGTAGCACGCCTTTGGGGTTGCTGAACGTGTCGAATCCGGACTTGCCGTGATAGCGGCCCATTCCTGCTGGTCCCACACCCCCGAACGGGAGATCAGGGACAGTGAATTGGAGGAGCACATGGTTGACACAGACACCACCCGCACTGGTTTGGTCCACGATGGCATTGGTGGCGTGACGGTCTTCGCCGAATGCATATAGCGCTAGCGGCTTGGGTCGTGCCAGGACAAAATCGATGGCCTCTTGCCGTGAAGCCACAGTGATAATCGGCAGGATCGGTCCGAAGATCTCCTCAGTCATCAAGGCCGACGCGGGGTTTGGGTCCACAATGAGGGTTGGCTCGAGGTACTTGTCGTCCGAGTCGGACGTGCCGCCTAGCGCAATCGAGCCGCCGTGGTCGGCGAGTAGACCGTTGAGCCGATTGAGGTGGCGATGATTCACTACACGGGCTAGCTCGGTACTGGACTGTGGGTCGGTGCCATAAAACTCACCGATGGCGGCGATGACAAGCTCGACGAAAAGGTCGCGGTGTTTCTCGGTGATGAGCACGTAATCGGGAGCAATGCAAGTCTGACCTGCGTTGAGAAATTTGCCCCATGCGATGCGTTTAGCGGCAACTTTAATGTTGGTCGAGTCATCGATGATCGCCGGACTCTTGCCACCCAGTTCGAGGGTCACAGGCGTGAGGTGTTCGGCGGCAGCGCGCATCACGATCTTTCCCACGGCTGTGCTGCCGGTAAAGAAGATGTGATCGAACGGATGGGCCAGAAGTTCGGTGGTGACTGCGACGCCGCCTTCTACAACCGCGACCCCTTCGACATATTGGGGAAGGAGTTTGGCCATGAGTGCCGAGCAGGCCGGAGCAAGTTCGGAGGGTTTGACCACCACCGTGTTTCCCGCAGCAAGGGCCGCGACGGCCGGGTTGATGAGCAGTTGGATGGGGTAGTTCCACGGCGCAATCACGAGCACTGTGCCTACAGGCTCATTGACGATCGATGCCCGGCCGGGTTGGGCGGTAAGGCCCGCTCGAACGCGCTGCGGTTTCATCCATGACTTGAGGTGTTTGAGCGTGTGAGCGATCTCGGACCGAGTGGCGGCAATGTCGGTGAGCCAGCCTTCAACCGATGGCTTGCCAACGTCCGTGTGGAGCGCGGCGCTAATTTCTGATTCGTGCGCTTCGAGCATGGTGTCCATAGCGCTGAGTTGTTGGCGGCGCCATTCAATTGGTCGAGTCGCGCCGGTTTCGAACAGTTGGGTCATGGCCTGAATGGCATCGGCGGTCATAGTCGTGGTCACAGTCATCACAACACGATAGGCAGCACTTGTGGTCCGCGGACTTGGTAACCCTGATGTTGGTCGCTCGTGGTGGCCTCTGTTCAACCGGGGTAACTTCAACTCATGACCAACGAGCTCACTATTCTCGCCGCGGGCATGCCGATTGTTTACGGCGGCAACCAGATCACCCATGTTTCGGACGAATTGGCCGCAGCGTTTGTCCCTGGCGACCGGCTTCTTGTGGTGCAATCCACCGGTGCATTGCTGCACATCCCCGCCGATGCTTGGGATATTGCTACCGGGGCCGTCGGCCGAGCCGCTGATGCGTTTTCGGCCATGGGAACTATTACCGACGAACAAATCTCAGACTTCTACGACACCTTCGCGGCGCATCTGGCCGACGATGCCACATTTGCACCCATAGCTGCTGCCAATGCGGCTGACGTCGAAGCCGCCAAGGCTCGGGGTCGAAGTACGACTCGTTTGGTCTTGTCCGACAGCATGCGCGCGGACATGATTTCGGGCTTACATGCTTGGCGTGATCTTCCGGCTGGCCGTGGACAGATCGTAGAAACTGTTGCGCACGAAGGCTGGAAGGTCGACCTAGTCAAGGCCGGCCTTGGGCCGGTTGGTTTTGTGTTTGAGGGTCGCCCCAATGTGTTTGCTGACGCCACTGGGGTACTGCGTTCGGGCAACACGGTGGTGTTTCGCATCGGGTCCGACGCGCTTGGCACCGCCAACGCCATTGTCGAGCACGCCCTCAACCCTGCGTTGGAACAGACCGGGCTACCAGCCGGAGCCGCATCGCTGGTGAACAGTGCGTCACGCGCCGCCGGATGGGCCATGTTTGCCGATACCAACCTGGCGTTGGCCGTCGCCCGTGGATCAGGAGCCGCGGTGGATCAGCTTGGTGCGGTTGCTCGTGCGGCTGGCATCCCGGTAAGTCTGCACGGAACTGGCGGAGCGTGGATCGTCACCGGCGAGTCCGCAGATGCCAACGATTTTGAGGCCGCGGTGTACCACTCGCTCGATCGCAAAGTGTGCAACACGCTCAACACCTGCTGCATCGTCGCTAGTCGGGTCAACGAACTGCTGCCCGCCTTTCTCGACGCCATCACCCGCGCCGGCGATCGTCGCAGTGTCACAACCAAGTTGCATGTGGATGATCGCTTTATCGACCAGATCCCCGCCAAATTCTTGGCCGATGCCACCATTATGCGCGCCGAAGGTGGCGTCACCGAACCACAGACTTCACCCATCAGCGCCGACGACCTTGGTGTCGAATGGGAATGGGAAGACAGTCCGGAGGTGACCCTCACAATCGTCGATTCTGTCGACGAAGCCGTCGACGCCTTCAATCGCCTTTCGCCGCAGTTTGTGGGCAGCCTGATAGCCAACGACGAAGACGAACACGATCGCTTCTACGAGACAATCAACGCCCCATTTGTGGGCAACGGCATGACCCGGTGGGTCGATGGGCAGTACGCGTTTGATCGACCCGAACTCGGATTATCCAACTGGCACACTGGGCGACTCTTTGGTCGAGGCGGAGTACTTTCGGGCGACTCGGTCTACACGTTGCGTAGCCGCGCCACCCAAAGCAACCCACAACTTGGCCGGTAGTTCATCGGCTATTTCTTGACGACCACAGAGTTGGTCATCTTGTCATGCCACGTTTGATTGTCTTTGTCCCAAAGCATCCATAGGTAGCCGAGGTAGAACGGGATGGCCGAAACGATCTTGGCTACGGTGCGGCCAACCGCGCCACCGATCCCAATGGGTTGTCCGGTTTCTTTGCCAACAAGTTCGATGTCGAGGGATTTCTGACCGATGGTTTGGCCTTTTAAGCCCTGAAGTTTTCCGGTATAGAAATACAGGACTGCGCCGACAGCAGCCAACATCACCAACATCAAGATGGCCTTGCCCGCTCCGGTGAGCGGCTCGCACGCGTAAATTTCGTCGTTGAGGATGCACAACGTTTCTGGTTCTTTGGGCAAGATCGCGGTCAGAATAAAAAACAAGACGCCCATCGGCACCCCAATGACCAGCAAGTCAATCATCGCTGATCCGAGGCGTGCCCCAAAGCCAGCATGTTCTTTAACATCAGTAGCAGTAACAGCGTCCGTCGCTGGGGGCGGCGGTGGTGGGGCCACGGGTGGTGGGGCCATTGACATAGGGGGTCTCCTGGAATGGAATTGTCACACCTTAGACGGTGGCTGAAATCCTGGCGTTCCCGAGGTGGCATATCGGGTGCCAGGCCTCGGCTTCATTTAGGAGCGCTCAGCTAGCAGCGGTCGTTGCGATGTTGGGACGGGTCATGGGGTGCAATGCGATGGTGAATCCACCGACAGTCCGTCGATCCTTCTTCTTGTCCGGAATAATATAGGCGACCAGTTATGTCAGTGAAGCGGCGCATGAGGCGGTCAAAGAGCACTGACGTATCGAGGTAGAGAAGGGCGGCGGGGCACTCGACGGTTGCATCGTCATGGATGATGAGGTCGAGATTGCGGAAGGTTTCGATGGGCTCGCCCAAGCTGGGTTCTCCTCGGGTCCAGCCGAACATGCCAGTGGGGCCGAATTGCCCGACGTGTTGATGAACGGCGTCGGCATGGAGACCGGTGTCGATGAGCCAGACTGGACGAAGCTGGGCACGGCGCTTTCGAGGGGTAACCAAGCCGCGGATTTCTCGGTCGGAATGATTGAATTCGTCGAGGCGAGAGAAGAGCGGCGATCGGCCGATGACCTCGCCATTGTGTTCGGAGAAGTATCCATTGGGTCGGAGCTCGACTGACTCGGCCACCTCGATGAACTCAGCCAGAAGTGGCTGCATTTCTAAGACTCGGTGGGAAATGGCCTCCTGAAATGCTGCGGCGCGTTCGCGTTGTTGCGCCGCGGATTTGTCTTGAATTTGTTGTTGATGCTCTCGCTCACCTGCTAGCGCATAGTGCAGCGTGGTTGCCTTTGTCGCTGAATCAGCCGCGTAAAGGTGGGAAATCGGCCTTTCGTCGGAAGGCGTGGGATTGAGGTTGGACAAAGCCATGGGTCAGGAGGAAGCGAGGTGAAGAGGGGTCGTTACCGGGAAGTAATGGGTCTCGCCCTTAGCTCATCGGCAGGAAAATCGGCGGCCTGAAATCCGATCCTTTGTGATGGGCCGTTTGGCCTAGGGGATTGGGTGTTCTGCTGGCCTAGCTGGGTATTTCGTGCTGGACAGCTGTGCGCCCGGCCAAGAAGGGCGCGATGGACTCTTGGATTACGGCTACATGCACTGGATGGGTGCGGTAAACCTCGTAGTCGTCCCCATTGGCAAAGTCGGCTACGACGGCGATGTCGGCGTTGTCTTCAGCTAGTCCGGCATCTTGGCCCACGACGTAGCTGGCAAGTTCAGGGATGGTGGCGGGAAGGTCGCGGAGTGCCTTCACGATGATGTCGCTTTGGCCTTCGGGGGCATCGGCGTTAAGGGTGAGTAGAACGATGTGACGGAACATGAAGCCAGCATGGCACGCTGAAGCTCAACTGCCACAATGAATGATCGGTGTCGGGATGCGTTGTTGTGGAATGCTTTAGCGATGAATGATCGACCGTTTCGGATTCTTGGTATTCAACAGGTAGCTGTTGGGGCGCCCGCCAAAGATCGTCTGCGGCATCTGTGGGTTGATCTATTCGGGCTCACTGCCACGGGAACTTTCGTCAGCACGTCGGAGAATGTAGATGAGGAGATTCTGCGGTTGGGTAACGGGCCAACTGCGGTGGAGATCGACATTATGGAACCGCTCGATCCCGAGTCCGCACCGCGGGTGCATCAACCTCCCCTGAACCATGTGGGCCTGTGGGTTGATGACCTTGCGGTCGCCGTGGATTGGCTGACCGAGCAAGGCTTGCGATTTACGCCAGGCGGAATCCGAAAAGGCGCGAGTGGGCACGATATTTGCTTCGTGCACCCCAAAGGCAACGACGCGTTCCCTGCGAGTGGTGAAGGTGTGTTAATTGAGTTGGTGCAAGCCCCACCCGACGTGATCGAGGCACTGGGCTAGTCGCCTGGGCTACGCCCGGTACCAGATGGTGCCGTCGGCGGTGTCTTCGATGGTGATACCGCGATCGGTGAGTTCGTCGCGCACGCGGTCAGCCTCGGCGAAATCGCGGTCGGAGCGGGCGTCGGTGCGAGCCTGCACGAGCGCATCGATATCGGCATCGTCGTCTTGAGCCGCGACTTCGGCCCCGACGCGAAGTCCAAGTACGTCGGCCAGTTCGACCACCGTGGCGATGGCTGTTGCTGCATCATCAAGGTTGGCGCTATCGATGGCGCTGTTAGATTCGCGTGCCAGGCCAAAGATCACTTCGAGAGCGGCGGGTGTAGAGAAGTCGTCGCCCATCGCCGCCATAAAAGCGTCTTGTGCCGCGCTATTGGGTGATGCTTTGGTGGCATCGACGCCGGCTGTGGTGGCCCGGCGGAGGGCAGCATCGAGGCGTTTTACGCCTTCGAGAGCGGCTTCGAGCGCGTCGGTGCCGACTTCCATGCCGTGGCGATAGTGCGTCTGCAACATGACCATACGCAACGCACGAGGGTCATAGGTGTCGAGCACATCGGCCAAAGTGGTGAAGTTACCGAGGCTCTTGGACATCTTCTTACCATCGACATTGACCATGCCGTTGTGCATCCAGTAGCGCGCAAAGTCGTGGCCCGAGGCGGATGCTTGGGCCAGTTCGTTTTCGTGGTGGGGAAACGTCAGATCGTTGCCACCGCCGTGGATATCGAACCCGTCACCAAGAGCTGAAAGTGACATCGCCACGCACTCGGTGTGCCAACCGGGGCGGCCTTCGCCCCATGGCGTGTCCCAGGTGGGTTCGCCTGGTTTGGCGGCCTTCCACAGCACGAAGTCGAGGGGAGAGAGTTTCTTGTCGTCGACTTCGATTCGGGTACCGGCACTTTCGAGCATGTCTTCGCGAGTGCGACCAACAAGCTGACCATATTTCTCGGGTGCGGTCGTGTCGAAATAAACGCCTTGGCCTTCGATGACATAGGCCGCATCGTGATCGAAAAGTTCCTGGATGGTGGCGACCATGCCATCGATGAACTCGGTGGCACGCGGGTGAATATCGGGGGCGAGCACATCAAGGCGAGCCATCTCGCGGTAGTACATGTCGGTGTACTCGACGGCTACTTCGGATTCGGTGCGACCTTCGCTAGCGGCGCGTTTGATGATGTTGTCGTCAATGTCGGTGACGTTGGAAGCAAAGGTGACGTCGTATCCGGCGTAGGAGAAGAAGCGGCGGATGTAGTCGAACACTACGCACAGGCGAGCGTGCCCTAGGTGGGGTGCGTCGTAGACGGTCGGACCGCAGACATACATGGATACCTTGCCCGCATCACGCGGCTCGAACGGCACCTTGGTGCGTTGCAAAGAGTCAAAGATCTGAATCATGTCAAGATCGTACCGACTGCACTGCGGTGGGGTGTGCAAATTTGATGACCAACCGTCACCGTAAGGGCGGTCGGGAGCGCAGTTATTCGATGCCGATCGAGCCGATGAGTTGATTGATTATCGGGAGCAGTTGGAGGCGGGCGTTGTAGTCACCGATTACGACGTAGAGACAGAAGGCTCGGCCCGCGTCTTGGAAGAAAAGTTGGGCGCCGGCTTGGCCGGAGAGTTGACGCTGAAGGCGGGCGGGGGAGAGGTCGGACTCTCGGAGTGGATGGGGGATGCCTTGGTGCGAGAACAAGGCTTTGTTGATGGCTTCTCGGTCGTATTCGAAGAGGCTAAAGAACACGCCTTGGGCGTGCAGGTAGGCGATGGCTCCCGATCCGAAATCGCCGGGGTCGGCGGGTAAGGCAATGTTCGAAGCATGCAGGATTGAACTGCTAATACCGCCGGCGCGCAACTCGGAGTCGCTGGCTTGGCTTTGGTAGATGCGACCTTCCCACCCCGCGGGTAGGTCGACGCTGATGCCGTGGCTTGTCAGGCTCGTCATAATTAAAAACTCTCGAGAGTTGTTCGTACGTTGCTGCGGTCTGGTTGGAGGATAGGCACGATGGTTACGTAGCGTTGATGGCGACGGCAATGCCGATTGTGGTCAGTGCTAGGGCAGACAAAAAGCGTGCTGGCGTAGCGAGTCGCTCAATGGCGGCCATGCGGCTGCGTAACTGGGCAGGAGTGTCGACGTTGAGGCCGACCAGGATTGACATGCCTCGCACGGCACCAAAAACTGCGCCAATGGCGAGTCCGGTTAGCGCGTCACCAGTAGCAGCACTTGCGAAAACAACGATGACAACGAGGCCGGTTACTACGTAGGTGGCGAAACCCAGGCCTAGCTGAATACCGAAGCCTGCGCCGTAGACCCAACTCCTGTAGCTAGACAACCAGTTCTCGTTGACCTGTCGATGCCACCACCGCAAGGGCAAGGTCACGTTGGCCTCATGGAGAAGGCTGATTGCGCTGACAGCAACGATCGACACGGCAAATGGTGTGCGGTAGTCATCGGCATTCGCCAGTTGACCAAGGGCACCGCTAGTCAGTCCAAGCACGGCGCCACCCACTAGCGAGCCAACAAAAAAGTAGATAGCGGTGATCGACCATCGGTTGCTACGGGTCCGCTCGACGAGCGGATTGATGCTGGTAAGCATCGACTCGCCTCAAGGCGACCAAGTAGAACGGATGGCCCCGACCACTGCGGCAAGCAGTCCGATGCTGACGGCGAGACTCACGGGCTAGTGGGAGTGGTCGTGTGGTTCGTGCAAGCTGGGATCGCCCGGCGCAATGTTGGCCGCTTCGAGTTCGGCGTTGGTGTTGGCCAACCGTGCGGTTGAGGACTGGCCAGAGACGGGCATGATGCCTTGGTCGGCCATGGCCTGCACCAGCATCGAGGACACCTGATCCCACTTGAGGGCGGCACCTTCGCCAATGACCTCCGGAACGGTGCCATCGACCAAAATGAAGTACGGCGACGCAGGCACCCGATATTGATCCCAAGCATGGGTGGACATGACCGTGATGGTGTCGGCCGGGGCAAGATCGGCAATGGCCGACGGGCTATCGCCATCGGCGCCCTGGGTGACGATGACCAAACGGGTGTTGGCATCGGGCATTTGCAATCCAGGTTCGGCAAACGCCTGCCAGAACCCCTGGCAGGTTTCACAACCTGAACTAAGAAACGCCAACAGGGTGCGCCGGTCGCCTTGCACGCTGACCGCTATGGCATCACCGGCTGGTGTGTGACCGGAGAAGTCGACGGCTGCCCCGGCGCCTGTTGAGCGAGGTTGCGGAACCCCTTGGGCAAGCTTGCGTTCGACGGGCATAGCCTCGACCGGGCGAGTTAGCGCCTCACCAGCGAGCTGTTCTTCGGTGATGCCCAGACCGTGAAGCGCCCGAATAATGTCGGCATGGCTACGCAGTACGCCAATCACCAAGATGGTGAATAGCCCTACAACAACGGCCAAGAGGATGACGAGCACGGTCATTTCTTAGAAAACCTCGACGGTCTTGCAACTAAGCAAAGCGTTGGCTGCGCCGACGCCGGTATTTATGCCATAGGCACAAACCTGGTGAATGCCAGGTGTGGCCTGAAGTGTACGTATAAACCCGTGTTTGGGCCCAATGTCGGGGAATGCAGCACCTACATCGGGACGCTGCTTGTCGGCTCGGGTAACCCCAGCGCCAACGCCATCCACGTAGAAATGAATATCGACCGGTTCAAAAGGTGTGTCGGGGTCGACGGCCCAACCTGAAACGATTATGGCGCCATCGGTACCCTTAGCTACATCGAAGGACCCAGACGGGGTGGCATCGGTGGCGGTAAAGCTACGGCAACCAATCAAGGTGTTGGTTCCACCGGGGCGGGTGTTGATGGCATAGAGACATACCGTGTGACGGCCCGGAGAAACACTGACTGTCTTGGAGAAGCCATGATTGTCGCCGATCCCCGGGAAGGCCCGACCAACGTCGGGTCGAGGTTTTGCGGCGACGGCGATGCCAACGCCAACACCGTCGATATACACGTGAACCTTGGTGGCCTGTGTCGGGGTGTTGGGATCGTAGGTCCAGCCGCGCACCGTGACCGTGGTGGCCGCAGCAACAACGGCATCGAAGCTGCCCGTCGGTACGGCATCGCGCGAATCGACATAGCGGCAGCCGAGCAAAACGTTGGTAGCGGTTCCGCCGACTCCAATGGCATATACACAGACCTTGTGATTTCCCTGTGGCACAGGAAAGTCCTGGGAGAAACCATGGTTGGCACTCACGCTCGGAAATTCCGCGGCAACATCGGGTCGCGAGCTATTGGCCGTGACCGAGGCTGTGACCACATCATCGATGTAGACGTGAACCTTGACTGAGCGGTCGCTATCGGGATCAACCACCCAACCCGAGACCGAAATGGTTTCCCCATCGCTGCTCAATGGGTCGAACCCGCCAAACGGAAGGCTGTTGAGGCATGGACGATTGTGGGTTGCCGTGTTGTTATCAGTTGCTACGGCCGCGGTGCAGTCGTCGGTCGTCCATGGCGGGATACACGTGACTTTCCGACATAAAATGGGGCCGAGGCATTTGGTGTCCTGGCTGCATTGGCCATAGCGGAAATGCACGCAAGCGGTTTTGCGGTTATTGCAATCGCCCCGGCCGCATTCGCACGGGGTGCCGCTGCAGCCACCGCTGCACACACCACTCGGGCCGCAACCGCAGTCGCCGCATTCCACAATATTGCAGTCGAGGTAGTAGCGCGGGGCATTTGGCCCGCAATATCCCGAACCGTCAGCCTTCCACCAACCCGCCGGCACCGTGCCAGGTGGGCACGTATTTTGTCCGGTGAGAGTGCAACAAAACTCGGTGTAACCGCCGCAGCACAATGAGTCGCAATCGCATTCTGACCCCACACAACTACATACTGCGGCATAAGCGGTGCCCGGCCGTAAGGCGAAATCTAAAGGTGCAACCGACATGGCGGTTCCGGTCATCGCGGCGCGAGTAAGAAAACTACGGCGGCTGGACTTGCGTCCGAGCACGTTGCTGGCAGCGAGCGCTAGGCGACGGCTCATTGGTTGACCCTGAACTGGGCGACGGGTGCTTTGAGATTACGTGCTTCTGGTAGCACGGTGAGCAGTGCAATCATGATCACAGAACCCATCAGGGCAAGGCCAACAAATGGAAGACCATACGCAGGTTGATCGATGAGCGTATGACTCAAGTCCTGCGGGCCAACGGTGGCGCTGGCCAGAGCGGCGCCAGCGGCGGCAACGTTAAGCACAACATGACCCCATGTAGGTTCGGCACTACTGGCCCCAAAGCAACCACAACTAATACCGGAATCTTTGCTTAGCGCCAGCACGATGAACCCGGCAAAGCCCACATACATGACGCCCACGCCAACGGCAGCAAGCACGAAATCTGTTGTTAGTCCCATGACAGCGAGAGCTAACTCGGCGGCTCCGAGCACACGAACCAACACCCGAGTAGAGGGCAAACCCGAGCCGCGTAGTGCTTGAGCAGTAGGCAATGGATTAATTATTTTTGTTGCCCCGGCTAGGGCCAAAACGATGCAAACAATTGCGTAGGGCCCTTCCACGGCGCCAACACTAGCGGCGCGAGACGGCTACGCCGAAGCGCTGCCCGAATTACGAGTCGGGCTCGTCGGTTTCTTCGTCAGCCTTGGTGTTATTGAGCGCCATGTTGCGCTGGTATTCGCGTGCCGACTCGAGGTCGGGTTCGACGGTTCGGTGCCGTTTCAACTCGCTGAAATTGGGTTCGTTGATCAACCAGTAGATATGCGTCCACATATCGCGGACGGCCTGGTCTTCTTCGATGGGGTTTGAAATTACTGGACCGAAAATTGCTGGTCCAGCGCCATCGTTGAGCACGATGGCCGGAACCCCGAAGACCGGTTGCTCGTCGGTGAGTCGCACGTGATCGTGGCGAAGGGTATCGAAAGTGCCTGTATCGGCTATTGCCTCGACATACCGGGCTATAGGTAGCCCGGCATCGGCCAAGGCGCCCTCAATCGTGGCCCCATCATCGAGGTCCTCAAGGCGATTGTGACGACGGTCGCCGAGCGCGTGGTAGAGGTTGCCCAACGCATCGTTGCCGTCAGTCTCGCGAACCCATACACAGGTACGCAGAGCGCCGAGCCCACCATCGGACGCAAGGCGAAATGATTCGAGATCTCGTTCGGTATTTTGGAATGTAAGTGAGAACACGTCCCACTTGACCTCAACCACACCGAGCGATTCCAGCTTGGTGATCCATTTAGAGGTCTGAAAGCACCACGGTCAAAGCGGATCGAAGTGAAAATGAATGAGTTCAGCCATGGTGCTGACCCTATGCGAAACCCAAGCCATATTGGCATATCTCACGTACCAGGATTTGGAACCAATGGAGATCGCGTCACGTTCGCGGGAAACGCGCGGCTTTAGCGGTCGCAAGTGTCCCATTTGACCGTTAGCCTTGTGTGCTGCCCGTTCGCGAACACCGTGATTGCTACGGGAATGTAGTTCTCAAGGATTCTTATGTCGAATATTTGTCAAGTAACCGGTCGCAAGCCTGCTTTCGGTAACAACGTCTCGCACTCCAACCGCAAGACCCGCCGTCGCTGGAACGTCAACATCCAAAAGCATCGCTTTTGGGTGCCTTCGGAAAAGCGCTGGGTCTCACTTACCGTGAGCGCCAAGGGTATTAAGACAATCAACAAGCATGGCATCGAGAAGGTTCTCGCCGACATGCGCAAGCGAGGAGTGAAGGTCTGATGCCTGCTGGTTCCGATAAGCGCCCCATCATCAAGCTTAAGTCAACGGCTGGCACGGGTTTCACCTATGTCACGACCAAGAACAAGGTCAACTCTCGCGAGCGCATCGAGCTCATGAAGTACGACCCCAAGGTTCGTAAGCACGTGATCTTCAAGGAAGAGAAGTAGTAGCCCACTCCGGGTTAGCTCATGCTCTCCGTCGACGACGGGCGCGCTCTACTGAACACGGTCCTCACCGAGGATGATCCACGTCCTGGGTTATGGGAACTTGTTGATTCTGGCTTCGCCGATCACTTCATCCCCGAACTGACCGCGCTCAAGCTCGAACAAGACCCTATTCATAAGCACAAAGATGTGTTGGCCCACACCATTGCGGTAACAGGTCAAACTCGTGCCGACCTTACATTGCGAATGGCCGCGCTTTTCCACGACATCGCAAAGCCTCAGACCCGAAAAATCGATGCGGATGGGGTCACCTTTCGACACCACGAAGCCGTCGGTGCCAAGGTGGCCCGCGCCCGCCTACGCGAACTTGGGTACGAAGAACGATTCCTGCTTGACGTCAAAGAACTCGTACGTCTATCGGGCCGCTTTAAGGGGTTTGCTGATGGCTGGTCTGATTCAGCCGTGCGCCGGTACGCCCGCGACGCCGGACCCTTGTTGGGCCTGCTCAACGAACTTGTTCGGGCCGACTGCACGACCCGTCACGAATACAAACGCGTTGAGTTACATAGTCATGTCGATGAAATTGAGGCCCGTATCCTCAAACTGGCCGAAGAAGATCGCATTGCTGCCGAACGCCCGCTCATCGATGGTGATGCCGTTATGGCACGATTCGACATCAAGCCGGGTCACCAGGTCGGCGAAGCCATCAAATGGTTACTGGCCCTCAAACGCAGCGAACCCGATTTGGATCTTGCCGACACCGAAGCCCGACTCGATCAGTGGTGGGCCGACCGGTAACAGGCCATGTTACGGGGCGTAGGACCGACCGGTCGCTTGCTTACCTGGCTGTGATCTGCTCATAGATAGCGCCCCGTTGGGCTGCGAACGTGGCTGGAGCGCAGTGGCGCATGGCAAACTCGCGGGCGGCACGACCCCGCCGGACTGCCTCGTGGCGTGACTCCAGAATTTGATCAAGAGCAGCCGCCCACACCTCGGGTTCGCGGGGCAAAGATAATACTCCCGGTGAGTCACTTCCAAGCTGCACAAAGCCAACGGAGGGCGAACCAACGATCGTCCGGTAATGGGCGGCTGCTTCCATTGCCACCATCGAGAAACTCTCGAAGGTACTTGGGACCACGAGTGCCCAGCACCGTGAGTACCAGACAGACATATCGGTTAGCGATACGGCATCAACTATCGTGAGATCCACTCCACGCTTGGCGGCTAAATGCTGTAGGCGAGCTACACACGATTGTCCGTCGGCCCCCACGGTGTCTGACCCAATTGCCACGACGCTCACTGGTTGTTTCAGCTTGGCTGCAGTCTCGATGAGTAGGTCAAAACCCTTCCGCGGTTCAAATCGCCCAGCCGCAAGAATCATGGGTGTTTCATTCATGGCAACCTCGTCCACCGCGACCAACTCAGGCAGCAGACATGGAGGCCGAATCGGAACCGCACTTAGTGCGTCGAACCAGCCCAACTCAACGAGACTGATGGACAGCGGTTCGCCGACGCTACAACGAGCATCAGCGCGACGGCACCCCCATCGCTCGAACCACTCTCGACGGCGATTTCCATGAGTACTACCGTGTGCACGGGTGATAGCCGTAGGCGTGGCAAGGTAGGCAACGACAGGTTGGCGACGCAGCACCACGAACCCAGAAACCACTGCCTCCCAGTCCGGCGCCTCGACCACGTCAAAGCGACCCAGCTTGCTGGCATGCCATCGGAACGCTGCCGCTTGTGCCAGACCCGAGCGACCAAATAGTCGCAACGCACTCCTGGCTATCGAACGAGTATGCAGCGTGAAACCCAGTTCGTGTTCGACATCGACCCTGGGCTGATTGACTGCACTGTGGAGAACATGAACCTCATGACCCGCCTGGGTTAATGCGGCCGCAGCCGCCAGAATTGAACTCCCCATGCCGCCACACTGTGGATCGGGCGGGAATTCGCCGGTACACATCAAAATCCTCATATATGTGCCCAGCAGGTCAAGAATGCAAGCTCGCAGTTCATGACTGACAGGCTACTCATGTAGGTGGGCTCTTTCGGAACAGTGGATCGGTCCAAGACCACGTTCTACAATTGCGAATATGTCGTATCCCTCCGTACTCGTGCTTGGGTTTGATTCCCTTGACCCCACGCGAGGCCAACAGATGATGGATCAAGGACTGCTTCCTAACCTCGCAGCTCTCGCAGCCGACGGGCACACCTCACGGCTTGTAAACCCGTACGGTCTTGTTAGCGGACCGGTGTGGCCCACCCTTATGTCAGGTACCGGCGTTACCGAACACCAAGTGTGGACCTGGCGTCGCCTCCGCAATGGGACGTACCGACAACGCCATATCCCAATCAGCACGCCGTCTGCAAAGCCCCCAGTATGGGAACTGTTACGCGACCAAGGTATTGAATCGCTGGTCATCGACGTTCCACGCCACGAGCTGAGCGCCGAACACCGAGGAACCCAGGTGACCGGTTTTCGGCAGCACGATGCCTTTCTCGATAACGATTTCCGGACAAGTCCGCCTGAACTCCGCGATCGATTGGCGGACCAATTTGGGGTACAAGTTGACGACTGCGACCGAGCCCGTACCGACGATCGATTCGATGAACTCTATGGCCGACTCATGGGCAGTATCGACGACAAGCTGGCCGCCGCTCACCTCCTTCTCGAGGAATCTGAAGCACCATTGGCGATCATCACGTTTACCGAATCTCATTGCGGCGGACACCAACTGTTGGGACATCGATCACCACTGGTTGCTGCCGATGGTTCGTCCGACCCGGTGGTCAACATTTACACCAAACTGGACGCTGCGGCTGGCTCAATCCTGGAACGTCACTGTGGACCAGAAACCGCGGTGGTCGTAATATTTAGCCACGGCCTGAGCGACGTGAATCCCGTCTCACGGTTGCTTCCGCCCGTGCTCGAAGCAATCAATCACACCATTGGAGCGCCCAAGCGCACACACAAGGCCCGCGCTTTTGTCGAACGACTCCCTAACCGGCTACACCGACTAGCCCTACGTCTAACCGGTCGTGACTTTGAGCCACTCGACCATTGGGTCGATAGCTCGCAACGGTTCTTTTCTGTCGCGCTGTTGCCCATCTATGGAGGCATCCGTCTGAATTTGGAAGGCCGTGAACCGCGCGGACTCGTAGGGGTTGCTGAAAAGGAAACGGTCTTAGCCAAACTCGAAAAAGATCTGCGCTCTCTGCGTGATGTCGACACCGGTGTCCCCCTGGTAACCGCTGTCGAGCGAGCGGTCGATCATTACGCCAGCGAGCCCGATATTGGTCTCCCGGACTTGATCATTGAGTGGGCGCATCTAGAACATCAGGTCCGTGGATCTACATCGGACACCCTCGGGACGATCATGGCCGACATCGAAAACCTACGTCCCGGTAACCATCTTCCCGATGGGCACATCATCTTTACGGGTCCGCGGATCAATGCTCAAGAAGGTTCACCCGTAGATTCCGATCGACTTGTTCCCACCATCGCCAAGCTACTGGGCACTTCTTTCCCCGGGATTACCGGTGAGTCGATGGTCGATCTAACTGAACCTGTCAGCGTCCAATAAAGCGTGGCGGACGTTTCTCACTGAACGCGGCGACCCCCTCGGCATAATCGTCGCTTTCATAACAAGCGCGAACGAAACGCAGTGATCGATCCGAATCGCGATCTTCGGGATGACGTTCCATATCAGACAGCGCCATTTTGGCTGCTCGAAGGGGCAGCGGAGCCAAATTGGCCATGGTGCCGACCAGGTCGTAAATCCGGGAATCGAAGTGGGCTTCGGGGACGGCCTCATTGATCAGCCCGATTACCTCGGCCCGGTGTGCACCGATTGTCTGGGCACTGAGAACGAGATGCTTGGCTCGACCAACGCCAATGGTGCGCGCCAGAACCTCCAAGCTGTCCACGGGATAACCCGCCCCCAATTTGCCCGGCGGGATAGCGAACACCGCATTGTCGGCCGCCACGCGAATATCGGCACACAACGCAAGTGCAAGTCCGCCGCCTCGACAATCGCCGCGAATGGCGGCAACCACCGGCATCGGTGCATCTAGGATCGCAGCATGCGCTTCGTGCTCAGCCGCGGCATAAGCCTCCCAGTTGCCGGCGTGACGCAACTCGGCGAACTCGCTCACATTCGAACCAGCGCTAAACGCTTGCGAACCGGCGCCACGAAGGACGATCACCCGGACGTCGGGATCGTTGGCCAACAAGGCAATAACGCCCGGGATGCTCTCGTACATGCCCATGCTCAACGCATTACGACGGGCAACGTTGTCGATAGTCAACCACCCAATGCCGCCATCAGCTTCACCACGAATTAAACCCATTTGCAGAGCTTAGGGGACCAATTTGGCCTTGGACCTGGTTGAAGTTTCCAAAAATTAAACGGAGCGCCTTGCGGTGTGATCATAAGGATTCGATACTGGTCGGGTGATGACACGTTGGCTTACGACTCTGCTTACCTTTGCGATGGTTTCTACAGGGTGTGCAACATCTATTGATTTAACGGCGGAGTCTGCTTCGCCGGTTCCTGACAGACAAGAACAACTCGACGTCGGTACGGCTCCAACGGCCGCTCCCGCCGGAGACAACACCCCAATCGAATCCGGGTCAAATTTAGGTTTCCGAGATTCCATCAACATCACCCAACTAGATGTAGAGGCGTACTGGGAACGCCGCCTTCCCGAAGTTTTTGGCGTTGACTTCGAACCTGTCCGGACCTTTGAAGGCTATTTTCCGTCCAAAATAGCAAGCCTCCCTTCGTGTGGCGGTGTTGTCGATGATCCCGAAACCTACCGAAACAATGCGTTCTATTGTTTTGCTGACGACAGCATCAGTTGGGATGAAGAAGAGTTGTTGCCCGAGCTTTTTGAAACCTTCGGGGATTTCGCTATCTCTTTAGTGTTGGCCCATGAGTACGGCCACGCCATTCAAAATCGCACCGATCAAAATGGTCCTACGATCAACATCGAATTGCAGGCCGACTGTCTGGCAGGTGCGTGGGCCGGAACGTTGGCTCGCGACGAGAGTCCCAACCTTGTGATCGCGGATGGCGATCTGGAGGAAGCTATCGGCGGATTCTTAGTAGTTCGAGATGCCCTTGGAACACCAGCAGATGATCCCTATGCCCACGGCTCAGCATTCGACCGCTCGACAGCCTTCTTCGATGGCTTTACTGGTGACGCAGAGGCGTGTGTGGATTACGACACCGACCCCCCGCCCATTGCTGCGATTGCGCTATCAGCGGAAGACTTCGAGACGGGCGGCAATCTGCCACTCGCTGAACTGCTCCCTTTGGTTGAGTCAGAATTGGCGCTGTATTGGCCCGCCACGCTTGATGCTGCGCTGAGTTTCTCGTATCAGCCGCCCACGTTCATCTCTTACGGGCCCACAGTCGACCTGCCACCCTGCGGCGGCGTGGTGCTCGACGTCGAGGCCTACGTCGACAACGTGTTTTACTGCACCGCAGACAACACGTTGATGTTTGATGAAGGCAACTTGCTAACCAACCTATGGACCGAATTCGGCGATGGTGCCGCCATGTATGCGTTGATCAATGCGTCGGCGCAATCGGCGTTGTCTCAGGCCGGGTTCGACGACACCGACGCCGGGTTTGGGTTGGCCGCCGAGTGCTTGACCGGCGCATTCAACAGCGATCTATTTCTTGGGTCATTCGAAAATCTGTTTATCTCCGCAGGTGATCTCGATGAACTGATTGTGGGTATGTCCCGCTACGAACCATCTGGCCCCAACGGCCAAGGCCACACCCTTCTCGACCTTTCCCAGCGGATTGACGCTGTGCGTTATGGCTTCGACGAAGGCGTCCGAGCATGTGTGAGATAAAAACGGAGAATCA
>CAXMUI010000005.1:0-4819 GCA_964196475.1 uncultured Acidimicrobiia bacterium | reverse complement strand
GGTGGGCCTAGCTGGATTCGAACCAGCGACCTCACCCTTATCAGGGGTGCGCTCTAACCAACTGAGCTATAGGCCCGTAGTCCAAACAAGTCGGAATACAGACTTGTAAGGTTAGCGCGTTTTGTTACCGTGCCGTCGCGCTTAATCTTCGCCTCGTCGTTTGCGTTTTTGGCGTGGTGGGCGTTGAACAGCGGGACCTGATTGCCGAGGCGAGCGTGGTTGACGGCGACGTTGGGTGGGACGAAAACGAGCTGATTCTTCTTCGATTACCGTGACCCGCAATCCGCCAGTGAGGTCGCTTATGAGATTGAACAATACGGACATCAACACGCTGAAAGCCGTGCCTGCAATTACGAGAACAAAGCCAAGCAACGCCATCTTGCGGAAAATGAGGTCGGCGTTAATTTCGAAGTCGTCGAGGGCAAAGAGTTCGGTGACGAAGTTCTCGACTTTTTCGATGATGCCTGCTTGTGCCGCTGCGCCCCACAGCATTACCCCGGCGATCATGAAGATCACCCACATACACATAAAGAAGATTGTCGAAATCTTAAGTACCGACCATGGTTCGATGTGTCGCACGATGCGCCGAACTCGACGGGCTTGGAGTCGAACTCGGCGGCGGCGCTCACGCCCGGGAAGATCAGAAGCGTGCAAGGTGCGTTGCTTTGCTGGTTGCGGATCAACCGGAGCAAGCGTGACTGGGTCCTCTACAGGCGCAATGTCGGCCGCAGGAACAGCGACCGTTTCGAAAACTGAATCACCGGGCGCAATAATCTCGACGGCTTCAACAGGACCAGAATCTCCAGCCTTCTCGTCGCCGCCAGCTGTGGGCACAGTTTCGGTTCGCGGTTCTAGCTCCTGGGACACAGTTCGAAGTGTACGGGATCAAGCACCGGCAATGGACGGCATAGGCCAGTGATCCCATTCAGCGCCACGATTTGTGCTGCTTGAGAAACGGTGATGTCGATGGCCAAACCGGTTTCGTGGTGGCTTGTCCGTGGTCGAGCAACGGGATGCGGGTTGCTGTCGCGGTGCTCCCACAGCCAGGTTTGTTCGGCAAAACTCCGAAATCCCGAGGTAACATCCAGGCTGTATCCCAGCCGATCTTCGGTTGTCGCTATTGCCGCTGCCATAGCGGGGGCAAGTCCGGCATTGTCGGGTTGGTTTCCTTGAGCGGCAGCCGTCCGGGTTGTAGGTCCAACGCGCACTTCCACAACATGAGTGGTCCCGCTGGTAGTTATTGATTCGATATTTGCATTGTTCGCTTCCGCTACTTGCCGCGCCACCGCGGCATCGTCGTCAATCGTGGCCAAGGCCACAGCATCAGCCGCGCTTTGGGAAATTGCGAGTTCGGTGGCTTGGTTCGCAAGCGTCACCAGACCCATCATGGTGAGCATGGCGAGGGCTATAACGATTCCGAGGAGCGGTAGCGCTTGACCCCGTTCGCGGCAAACGTTCGTGTCTTGATGGTGGCCAATTGGCCATTTCCCACCGCTCATGTTGATCCCCTATTGGTTGGCGCGCCGTTGGTGGCGCTCATCTAGAGGGGAAGATTGTTAGAGGAGGTGACCGGTCGAAGACCGAAGATCTATTCAGTCAACGCAATGTCGTCGACATCAGGGTCGCCGTCCACGATTTCGGCTAGCTCCTCGTCGATCTCATCTTGGTCTACCATCGTGACTGGAGCAAGTGATGCGACATGCGCACCGTCATCCAGGCTCATGATGTTTACCCCGGTTGCCGCTCGGCCTTGGGCAGAAATGTCAGCAACCTTCATGCGAATTACGGTGCCCGACGATGCAATGAGGAAGACTTCCGAATCATCGGCGACAACCAGTGCACCGGCGACCTCTTTGCGAGTGCCACCCAGTCTGATGCCACGGACGCCTAAGCCGCCGCGTCCCTTGGTGGGGTAATCCTCAACAGGGGTCCGCTTGCCGAATCCTGACCGAGTGATGTGCAGTAGCGAAGTACCTGGTTCGGCTACCGCCGCTGCTACTAGCGTGTCGTTTTCTCGGAACTTCATACCGCGGACACCAGCAGCGGAACGACCCATGGGACGGACCACATCCCCGCGGAAGCAAATGGTTTGCCCCGCTCGTGAAGACAACAAAATTTTGTCGCCGTCATTTATAGGCATTACCGAAACAAGTTCGTCGCCATCGTTGAGCTTGAGGGCGATGAATCCGCCGCTTCGTGATTTGTCATATTCGTTGAACAGCGTCTTCTTGACTCGGCCATGCAACGTGGCAAAGAACAGGTATCGCTGCGTCTCATAATCTCGGGTATCGATAACCGCGGCGACTTTTTCGTCCGCCTCGAACTGCAACAGGTTCACGATGGCCGTGCCGCGCGCGGTGCGACTGGTCATGGGGATTTGATGAGCTTTAAGGCGATAAACCTTGCCACGATTGGTGAAGAACAACAGATAGGCATGCGCTGTGGTGTGCATCAATTTCACGATGTAGTCGCCGTCGCGCAGGTTCGCTCCTGCCACGCCGCGACCGCCGCGTGCCTGGGACCGAAATTCAAGAGGAGAAACGGTCTTAACATAGCCGTTAGCACTGAGACTGAAGATGAGATCTTCGTCGTCGATCAGATCTTCGATGTCGAGTGACCCTGGATCGTGAGTGATGATGCTGAGACGTGGGGTGGCAAACTTTTCGCGAATCTCGCCCATTTCGGTCTTGATGACGCCACGAAGCTTGCCATCATCGGCCAGAAGGCTTTCGAGGTACACAATGGCTTCTTGAAGTTCGGTCATCTCGGCTTCGAGGTCGGAGCGGCCTAGACGCGTGAGTCGGCCAAGCGGGAGGTCGAGAATGTGATTGGCTTGGATTTCGCTGAACTCAAACCCGTCGCCCATAAGACCAGTGCGTGCATCGGCTCGATCGTCCGATGACCGAATGAGTGAAATCACCTCGTCGAGAATGTCGAGAGCTTTAAGTAGTCCCTCGACAATATGAGCTCGGGCCTTCTTCTTATCGAGACGGAACTGGGTACGACGGGTGAGGACATCGACTTGATGATCGACATAGGCAACCAAAGCGTCGCGCAGATTGAGCGTGCGGGGGATGCCGTCCACCAGAGCGACCATGTTGGCCGAGAAGGTGGTCTGCAAGGGGGTGTACTTGAACAGATTATTGAGAATTACCAAACCGGGCGCATCGCGCTTGAGATCGAATACCAGGCGTGTCTTGCCCTTGGCGGATTCGTTACGAATGGCCCGAATGCCATCGAGGTCGCCGCGATCAACAAGTTCGGCGGCTTTTTGGGCAATGGAGTCGACATTGGTCTGGTACGGAATGGCGGTAATGACGATTTGATCGGGGCCCTTTCCGTCTGATTCGATTATCTCGGCATCGGCCCGCATACGAATTGATCCGCGGCCAGTGCGATAGACGTCCTTGATTCCTGCTCGGCCCAGGATCTTGCCGCCCGTTGGAAAGTCGGGGCCGGTTACGAACTCCATGAGGTCGTCGGGTGTGGCATGAGGGTTGTCGAGCAGATGCAACGTGGCGTCAATGATCTCGCCCAGGTTGTGCGGTGGAATGTTGGTGGCCATACCCACGGCAATACCCTGACCACCGCTGACCAGCAGGTTTGGGAATCGTGAAGGCAAGGCATCGGGTTCTTCGCGAGAACCATCGAAGTTGTCGCCAAAGTCGACCGTGTCCTCGTCGATGCCATCGAGCATGTGCATGGCTAGCGGCGCCAAACGACACTCGGTGTAACGCATGGCAGCAGGAGGATCCGACGGTGAACCGAAGTTGCCGTGGGGGTCGATCATTGGATGTCGTAGCGAAAACTTTTGACCCAAGCGCACCAGTGCGTCGTAGATAGCGGTATCGCCGTGCGGGTGGTATTTACCCATGACGTCGCCGACCACCGTGGCGCACTTGACGTGACTGCGGTCGGGGCGGTGACCCTGGTCGTGCATTGACCACAAGATGCGACGATGTACGGGTTTGAGACCGTCGCGGGCATCAGGGAGGGCACGCGAAACAATGACGGACATCGCGTATTCGAGGAACGATTGTTCCATCTCGGTCTGAATTTCGATGACCTCGATGGAGCCACTGCTGTCGATTGCGTCTTCGGGATTGTCTGGGGTGTTGTTGTCTGCCATGGCCAATCCTTTCTAAATGTCCAGGAACCGCACGTCGGCGGCGTTGTTTTGAATGAAGTGCTTACGTCGTTCGACGTCTTCGCCCATCAATGTGGCAAAGACTTCGTCGGCCAGCACAGCTTGTTCGACCGTGACCTGTAAAAGCGTGCGTTTAGATGGATCCATGGTGGTATCCCAAAGTTCTTCGGCATCCATTTCGCCTAGGCCTTTCAGGCGGCCGTAGTCGTTGTTGTGCTTGGGGTTCTCGGCCTCGAATATGGCCTTGGCGGCATCGTCTTTGAGATAGATCTTCTGTTTGTTGATTTCGGTGGAGTACAACGGCGGTTGTGCAATGTAGATGAAGCCGGCCTCGACGAGTTCGCGCATCTGGCGGAAGAAGAAGGTGAGCAACAAGGTACGGATATGGCTGCCGTCGACATCGGCGTCGCAGAGAATCACGATCTTGTGATAGCGCGCTTTGTCGATGTCGAATTCGTCGGCTAATCCGGCGCCAATGGCCTGGATAAGTGCGGTGACTTCGGTGTTGCGCAGCATCTTGTCGATACGGGCTCGTTCGACGTTAAGAATCTTGCCTCGGATGGGCAAAATTGCCATGGTGTGCGGATCGCGGGCTTCTTTGGCTGAGCCCCCAGCGGAGTTTCCCTCCACAATGTAGATCTCCGATTCGCGGGGATCCTTGGATGCACAGTC
>CAXMUI010000004.1:0-18731 GCA_964196475.1 uncultured Acidimicrobiia bacterium | reverse complement strand
TTCGATGTTGATGGCTGGTCCAGCAACGTGTCCTGGTTGTGGTGGTACATCTGGCTTCAGCTAGCGGCGTTCGCGGCGGTGCCATGGGTTACTTGGCTATTCCGGCGCTTGCCTGGCGAGGGCTACGCATTCTCAAAGGCCTTCGGGACGATGGCTGTCGCAACCGTCAGTTGGGTGCTGGTTGCCAACAATCTGGTGTCCGCCGGCAGCGGACTAGCGTGGGCCGTTCTCGGGGCACTCGTCGCTCTTGGTGCTGTTATTGCACAGCGCCGTAGCAGCGATCTGCAGCGAGCGGCACAGGCTAACCGTCGTGCCTGGTTTGGTGTTGAGGCGGTATTTACCGGATTGTTCGCGCTTGTCGTCCTCCTGCGTATGCATAACCCAGATCTATGGCACCAATGGACGGGCGGTGAAAAGCCCATGGAAACTGCGTACTTCACCGCGGTCACTCGATCGACCACGCTCCCGGCCTATGACCCATGGTTCGCGGGCGGCTCGCTTAACTACTACTACTTTGGTTATTGGATGCTCTCGTTACCCACGCGTGCATTACGACTCGCCCCAGAGGTTGCTTTCAACCTTGGCTTGCCTACTGTCGCTGCATTGGCCGGCTCAACCGCCTTTGGACTAGGTCAAAGTCTGGCTGGCCTCATTCGTCGCGGCTCAACCAAGATCCGGCACTTGGGATCTAGCTGGGCTGGCCTGCTTGCGGTGTTGATGTTGTTGCTCATTGGCAACATCGAAGGTTTCCTGCAGTGGAATCAACAGCGCGGCCTGCCCAACACGTACGACTGGTGGGCGCCCAGTCGCGTTAACGATGGTCTCCTCGACATCACCGAGTTTCCCTTCTGGTCGCTTCTTTTCGGGGACCTGCACCCTCATGTGATGGGCATGATCACCCTGGGGGCCATAATGGCATGCGGCTTGGGCTTTGCTGTGGCTGGTCAAGCCAAAGATCAACCTCGAATGGCGATGTTTGCGGTGTCTCTTGGCATTGTCTCCGGTTTGGTTCGCATGACCCATACATGGGATCTGCCCGTGGCATTCATCGTGGTTGCGGGTGCAACAGCGGTCGGCACCCTCCATGCCCATCGCCGACGCCTATTCGGCTTGCACATCTGGTTGGGTTACCTCGCCATTGTTGCCGTGACGCATAAGTTACTCGTTGGGCCCTACCTCGCTCACTCACAAACATTTGATGCCGGCATTGGGCCTTCGGTGGCCACCAGCAAACTCGGCGACGTACTTACCCAATTTGGTCTGTTTATTGCGGTGGCATTGGCCTTCGTTGGACTATGGGGTTGGAGGCAGCGTGACACCAAACTGACGGAGACCATGCTTGTCGGGGTCACTATCTGGGGTGGTATCGCCCTTGGCTTCCAGGCCAAAAGTCTTCCATTTACCTCTGTCGTGGCATTGGGAATCGCCCTCGCGGTAGCCCTTTGTCTGATTGCGTTCCGTGAACTGCGTCGGCCACAACCGGCAATCGCTATGGCCGGAGTAGCCGCGCTCTTTGCCCTCGGTGTTTGTGTGATCATCGGCGTCGATCTCCTTACCATCAACAACGACATCGAACGCCTTAACACGGTCTTCAAGTTCTGGTACCAGGCCTGGCACGTGCTGGCTATCGCCAGTGCTGTCGCCCTATGGATGGTGTTTTCCGCCACCTGGCGATTTGTTGGACACGTACGCCCGTCCTCACATGCGAGAGCCAAGGTCTTCGGGCGTCGACGAGTCATTACCGTGGCGGGCGCCGCAGTTCTTACCACTCTTTTATTGGCATCGTTGGCTTATCCGCTGGCTGCTCCGTCGGCCCGAAGCGATGCCCGTTTCGCTGCGACATCGCCCACGCTGGACGGCTTGGCCTTTCTTGACACAGATGCGGTGTATTCGTCGACGGATCAAACCACAACACTCAGCGACGATCTACCACTAATTGAATTTCTTCGAAACAACATCGAGGGAACCCCGACCATAGTGGAGGCAGTAGGACCGCTGTACTCGTGGTCCTCACGCATGTCGATTCATACGGGGCTTCCCACCGTCCTTGGTTGGGACTGGCATCAGATCCAACAGCGCACCGACTTTCGAGCGGACATCGAAAAGCGACGCTCCGAAGTGGCCGACTTTTACCGCAATTCCAACACCGAGGAGCAATCCCGGTTCCTGCGGACCTACGACGTCAGCTACGTCGTTGTCGGTACCCAAGAGTGGGTTTACGGGAACCCTGATGCACTGGAGTCACTGCGGTTCCACCCAGCACTCTCCGAAGTGTTCAGTGACGGGCAGTACGCCATCTACGAAGTCAACAAACCCATACTCGGCTGATCCAAATACGCGACGGCGCGAGCGACAAGCAAAATCAATCGAGCTCAGGATTCCGGAGCGCTGTTATTGACGTTGGAGCCAGATTTGGGCGCCAGGGTTGGGGTCGGCCAGCGGCACTGCGGCAACGTAGCGGCCCCGGTCTAAGTGATGGAGCAACTGGGTATGCAGACGCACCCGGTAGGCCGAGTTGAACTGTAAGAATGCTCGCAATAGATAGGCCTCTTGCCATGCCCGACGCTCCTCAACCCATTTCTGCGGATACTCAAACCCAGCAAAAATGTCGTGGACATGTACCCAAACGCCGGGCGCAAGTCGAGGCAAGATGGTGAACACGAGATGGTTAACATCACTCCCCGTCTTCACCACATGCGTCGAGTCAATAAACAACACATCGCCATCTTCGAGGTCATCGAATACCGAAAGTGGCGTGTCCTGAACGGGTTCGCGCCGAATCGAAAAATGGCCCGGTTTAGATCCGTCGAGTACCTGTTCGAGACGAGTAGGGAATGGGTCGATGCAGGTAATTGTCGTGTCATCGAGATTGAACAGCAGTCGTGCGTCGAGTGCGGCCGCCGTCGACCATCCTGAACCGACCTCGACATAACGTTTCGGGCGCAGTTCAGCCAATACCATCGCCGCCACCATCGCGTCACCAGGTACATAAGGACGGTTGCTCGGGTCATAGATCATCGGAGCAATCGGTGCTGAGGCAAACGGGATCTGCGACGCATGGGCACCGAGTCGCTCAACCAACTCCCATTGTCCCGGGACATTTAGCTCCACGCCCGGGAGGTCCAACGGATCACCCCAAATGGAATTAGCTCGGTTCCGCGTCTGCGACAAATTGGGGTACGGCGAGTAATAGTGCCCAGGAGGGGTTCTAGCCAGATATCCGAGTCGTCTGGCCCGCGGTGGCATCCGTTTGTATAACTGCTCAATCCACGTACTCACTGGCATGGGGGGAACGGTAGTCGCCATGGTGGTCAGCTAGTGGTCTTTCGGCGCCTTACAATAACGCCCGCTATGACGAACATGGAGATGCTCACACTTTTTGGCCTCGCCATGCTTGCGCTTGCTCTCGCGGCGATTCTCATCGACTGGGTAAGCCGTCCGAATCGGCGTCGCTTTGTTCCCAAAATTTATCGCTACCCCACCGAACTCGCTCCGCCCCCCGACCCCACGCGTACTGCTTGGTCCGATGCAAATTTCGTCGTACCGGACAGCCCCCCGCTGGGCGAGCCTGTGCATTTTTCCGACGGTACAACCGAATGGTCCGGCTCGGCTTTCCTCATCCCTGAAGCCCCCGAGAGTTCGGTTGTCCGCACCATGGGGCTCGATCAAGAAGTTGTCGACGACCCCGAAGCAGACCTCGCCGAACCCGAAGCCGATCTACCGGAAGCCGTCGAACCCGAAGAACCAGAGCCAGAGCCCGAGCCCGAGCTTGCCGCCGTCGAACCCGAAGAACCAGAACCAGACATCATCGAGCCCGAAGCAGACCTCGCCGAACCCGAAGCTGAACTCGAACACGATGAACCAGAGCCGGACATCATCGAGCCCGAAGCCGTCGAAGCCGATCTACCGGACGCCGTCGAACCCGAAGAACCAGAACTTGCCGAACCTGAACCCGAGCCAGAAGTCAACGTCGCCGAACCCGAACCCGAGCCAGAGCCGGAAATTCGCCCGGTTCCCGATCGCTCGGAAGGTTGGAGTCCCGGCCAATTCGTCTTCAACCTAACCCGATCTGGCGGTGAGCCTTCCAACGACGTGGTTTCGCGTCGGTTTTGGAAGAACGTGTCGATGTCTGATCATCGAGGTGCGTTCGGCAAAGGAAACGAAACAAGGGTCGCCGAAGGAAAGTCTCCCGTTCGCATCAATCCGCGTACTGGCCAGCAAGAAATCATGAAACTCGTAGGCACCAAATTCCATGACAAAGCCGGACAACCACCTCAGCCGACCTGGCCCGGCGATGCAATCGACCCATTTGGGAAGTCATGAGAAAAGAAGCTGAAGACCTCGCGATGCAAATCAGCGCCAGCCCTGATGGCACGTCGCACCACCAAGGGCAGCCAATACGGGCTTACATTACGATCGAAATTCCTCCGCACGCAGCGCTTGAGATAACCAAGATCAGGGCTAACAGCGCCCGTACCCAGGGATTAGTGCTTGCGTCCAACGAAGGCGATATGGCCATCAACGGCATAGCCAACGAGACGCTCACTCTGTGGGCCAACACCATGCCTGACACTGCCATCGTCACCAACCCGTCTGATGCAGTGTTGACGGTCGACTTGTGGAACTGCTGGTACTACGGAAATATTGCTCATGCATGGACTGGCAATGCAGGTATTGCCGTGCAACCAGGTGAAGACCGAGTCACGTTGGAATGTAGCGACGGCATCGGCCCGGTCGAATTTACCGACTTTGTTGTGGGCTTAACGATCGACGTTTGACTCTCAGTGCACTGCGTTCGGCCTGTCAGCTACGCGTGCTGAAAATCGCTACCCACGAGTCGGTGGTCGGGACACCGCTCAATGCCTGGGACGCGCTGACCAAGAAATCTACGGCAACCCCTGGATCCTCGTCGGCGGGCACAACGAAGGTAAATCCACGCCTCGGGTGATCCTGTTCAATAAGCCAGTTCTGGGGCAACTCCACCTCGGCCCCCTTCATAACTAGAGCCGCATCTCGACCCGCTGGATGCTCAATGCCTGCCCGTACCGGTTCGAGCTTGCCCCTATTGTCGGTGAACGACGGCAGCCAAGTTGCCCGCGGAATGGTCGGTCCACTCGAAGAGAAAATTCCGCGTCGTCCGCCCGCTTGTATGAGTACGTCGTCGGGCAGATCGGGCTGAAAATTGACCCAACGTCGGCCACCTGCTTCGCCTTGCATCTCGAGCATGTGGCGAACTATTTCGTCGGCCTCATACCGGTCGAATGGAATGGGATTATGAACTATTGGCACGACTCGACCATAGGCCTTAGTCGCGTACTACTGTCATAGCGTGACTGATCATAAATGGGGTTTCCGAACCCGTTCCTTACATGCAGGCGGCCAACCCGACTCAGCGACAGGTGCACGGGCTGTGCCGATTTACCAAACCACGAGCTACGTATTCGAGGACACCGCCGACGCCGCTAATCTTTTTGCGCTGCAAAAATTTGGCTCTATCTACTCGCGAATCTCCAACCCGACGGTTGCTGCCTTCGAAGAACGCATGGCCAGCCTTGAAGGAGGCATCGGGGCCGTTGCGACTAGCAGTGGCCAGGCCGCCGAATTCCTGACCTTCACCACGCTGGCTGGTTCGGGCGACCACATTGTCGCCAGCGCCAACGTCTATGGCGGCACCTATACCCAGCTTGATGTCACATTACGTCGCCTGGGCATCGAAACGACCTTTGTGCCAGGCGATGAACCCCAGGCCTTTGCCGATGCCATCAGAACCAATACGAAGGCCATTTTTACCGAGACCATTGGCAATCCAACCGGTCTGGTTGCGGACTTCGCGGCGCTAAGCGCTGTCGCCAACGCGGCCGGAGTACCACTAGTGGTCGACAACACGTTCGCCACGCCCTACCTATGTCGGCCCCTTGAGCATGGCGCAGACATCGTTGTTCAGTCCGCTACCAAATTCATTGGCGGGCATGGCACCACTATTGGTGGCGTCATCGTTGACTCGGGCACATTTGACTGGACGAACGGCAGATTTCCCGGATTCACTGAACCCGTCGCTAGCTACAACGGACTGATATGGGCCGAGAACTTCGGCGAGTACGCATTCTGTTCCAAGTTACGAGCCGAGCAACTACGAGATATCGGGGCCTCGCTTTCACCATTCAACGCGTTCTTACTGCTCCAAGGTCTCGAAACCCTGCCGCAACGCATGGAAAATCACGTCGCCAATGCCCAGGCGGTGGCAGCTTGGTTGGAGGACCGTGACGACGTTGCCTGGGTTGCGTACCCGGGCCTTTCCAGCTCGCCCTCGCACCAAGCTGCGGCCACATATCTGCCGGATGGCCCGGGGGCCATATTTACCTTTGGCATTGCAGGCGGACGCGACAACGGCGTCAAATTTATCGAATCGCTCGAGCTGATTAGCCACCTTGCCAATGTCGGCGACGCACGTACTCTTGTCATCCACCCTGCATCGACTACTCATCAACAGTTGTCGCCCGACGAACTCGTGGCTGCTGGGGTAACCCCAGACATGGTTCGCCTTTCAATTGGCCTCGAAGACCTTGAAGACATTTTGTATGACCTCGACCAGGCACTCACCAAGGCCGCCGAATGAGCCCATCACCGTGGACCCCACCCACCGCTCTCGAACGCAAAGCCTTACTGGAACGTACCCAATCCGTAGCGATCGTTGGTGCATCAGCGAATCCGGCCCGTTCTTCGAACTTTGTCATCACGTACTTGCTCAGTTCTTCCGCGAACCACGACATCTACCTCGTCAATCCACGGGCCACCGAAATTCTGGGTCAACCAGTTTTTCCATCCCTCGATGCCCTACCGATTGTCCCTGACCTGGTCGATGTGTTTCGGCCTTCTGAGGACCTCCCGGGTGTGGCGCAAGAAGCAGCAGCCATCGGCGCAAAGTCATTTTGGGCTCAACTGGGACTGTGGAACGACCAAGCGGCAACAATTGCTCACGAAGCCGGACTCGACGTTGTCATGAACCGCTGTTTCAAAATTGAACACGCTCGGTTTCACGGTGGGCTTCACCTGGCAGGCTTCGACACTGGAGTGATTTCGAGCCGCCGCGCCCGGTAGGTTCAACCGATGCCAACTCCAAACAACGCCGAGGCCAAGCCGAAAGTAACCAATGCGGCCACGGTGATCGTTGGGCGCGATACCAATGATGGGCCCTCCATCTTGATGGTGCGACGCAACTCCAAAACTGCATTTGGTGGAATGTGGGTTTTCCCGGGAGGCAAAGTTGACCCAGAGGATTACGACCACACCGGAGACCTGCGAGCGGCCAGCCGACAAGCCGCCGTGCGGGAAGCCAAAGAAGAAGTCGACCTCGACCTCCACGTCGACGGTCTCGTCGAGCACTCCCACTGGGCGCCACCGCTAAACATTCCTCGACGGTTCCTTACGTGGTTCTATGTCGCCCATGCCCCCGACGGCACCGCAGGCGACGTCGCCATCGACGGAGCCGAAATAACCGATCACCTATGGCTGACGCCCGCGGAGACCCTCCGCCGCCATAGTGAGGGCGAAATCGAATTGGCGCCGCCGACCTTCGTAACCTTGGCGAATCTGGCCCAACACGCCTCGATGGGCGCTCTCGTCGAGGCACACCGCTCAGTCGATGCAGAACGTTTTGTCACCAAGTGGATCACTATCGAAGGTGGTGCAGTTGTGATGTGGGCCGATGATGCCGGATACGACAGTGAAGATCCCGATACTGTCGGATCGCGACATCGAGTCGAAATGCGTTTGTCCGGCTGGACCTATCTGCGAAGCTAGTACCACTGTGCCTAACGACAACCCCACTTTCACAACCGATCCCACGCTGGGCCTTACTGCTGCTGCTGTTGCCGAACGCGTCGCTGATGGCCGTACCAACGAAGCCCAAGATGCGCCGGTACGAACGCTAGGCCAGATCATTCGGGCCAACCTGATCACACCCGTAAGTGGTGTGATGATCTTGTTGTTCGTACTGATTCTAATTGCCGGGTATGCCAAGGATGGCCTCTTCGTCGGAGTGGTCCTGCTCAACGCAATTATTGGCATCGTCCAAGAGTTGCGATCAAAAAGGGAACTCGATCGGTTAGCACTGCTCAGCGCGCCTAAAGCCCATGCAATCCGCGATGGAGTCACTACCGAGATCGGCGTAAGCGAGGTCGTTCAAGACGAACTTCTCGACCTCTCCCCCGGCGACCAGGTTGTCGTCGACGGCATCGTCACCGGCGCTTTGGGCCTTGAACTCGATGAATCCCTTCTTACTGGCGAGGCCGACGCCGTCGTTAAGGAAACCGGCGACCGGGTCATGTCCGGCAGTTTCGTCGCCTCCGGTTCGGGGCGATTTGTCGCCACCCACATCGGGGCAGCCTCCTACGCCAGCACCTTGGCGAGCGAAGCCCGCAAATTTTCACTGGTTCGGTCCGAACTAAAAGAAGGCATCAGCCAGGTCATCAAATGGCTGGTGTTAATCATTCCTCCTGCGTCCGCGCTGCTGTATTGGTCGCTCAACAAGGCTGAAGCCCGGTGGCAAGACGCCCTTCAGGGAACAGTGGCTGCCGCGGTAGCGATGGTTCCTGATGGCCTGGTGTTGCTTACCAGTTTGTCCTTCGGAGCCGGCATTATTGCCATTGCACGGCGCAAGACACTGGCGAAAGAACTGGCGACCATCGAGTTACTTGCTCGAGTTGACACTCTCTGCCTCGACAAAACAGGGACGATCACCACCGGCGACATTTCTCTGGGCGAGGTAGTGGCGTTGGGCGATCACAGCGAGACCTACGTTGCCCAAGCTTTGGCCGCAATTGGAGCCGCCGATCCCAAACCCAATCCGACCCTTGCCGCAATTGTCGAGCACTACACCGATTCCAGCGGTTGGGACGTAATACACGTCGAACCTTTTTCGTCCGCACGCAAATGGGCGGCCACCCAATTCGCTGAGCAAGGCCTCTTTTATTTCGGAGCGCCTGACATATTGCTTGATGCCAATGATGTCGAAGCTGCCAACCGACTCGCCATCGAAACCCGTGCGGGACGCCGCGTTCTCCTGCTCACCCGCGCCGCCGGGTCCTTCCCCGGGGACACGTTACCCGCGGAACGCGAACCCGTGGCCATGATCATGCTCGAAGACACCGTTCGCCACGACGCTCCTGAAATTCTGGCGTTCTTCCGCGAACAAGGTGTCGACATCAAAGTTATCTCCGGTGATAACCCAGTCACCGTCGCAGCCGTCGCTCGGCGAGCCGGGATCCACGACGCCGACCATGGATTTGATGCCCGACAACTGCCAGCCAACGAAACCGAACTAGCCGACGCACTCGAAGACAACACCGTTTTTGGTCGGGTCACACCCCACCAGAAACAGGCAATGGTCGGCGCCCTGCAAAGTCGGGGCCGTGTCGTTGCCATGACCGGAGACGGGGTGAACGACGTGTTGGCTCTCAAGGACGCCGATATGGGAATCGCCATGGGTTCAGGCTCCGCCGCCAGCCGTGCCGTTGCGCAACTCGTGCTGCTTGACAACTCGTTCTCGACGTTGCCAGCGGTTCTTGCTGAAGGCCGTAAGGTCATCAACAACGTCGAACGGGTGGCCAACCTATTTGTCGTCAAGGCCGTCTACGCGGTCCTTCTCACCGCAATTATTGGATTCCAACAAATTCCCTTCCCGTTCCTCCCCCGACACCTCACACTCATCGGCAGTTTCTCTATCGGTGTTCCCGGGATCGTGTTAGCACTGGCGCCCAATGTCAACCTGGTACGGACTGGCTTTATGAACCGGGTTCTCCGATTTTCGCTTCCAGCCGGTGCAGTGTGTGCTGTCGCCACGTGGCTCGTCTACAACGCGGCTCCTCGTGACACGGACAGCGCGTTGGCCGAGGCCCGCACTCTGGCAACGATTACGTTGCTTGGGCTTGGGCTCGTGATTCTCGTTGTGGTCAGTCGCCCAATCGTTCCTTGGAAGATCGCCCTCGCTGGCGCTATGGCCGGACTGTACGCCATCGTCATGGCTGTGCCTTTCAGTCGCACCTACTTCGAACTCAACATCCCTACGGCTGATGACTGGCTCGGACCCATAATTGCGGTTATTGCTGGCGGGGCCATCATTGCGGCAATTCCAAAGATTGTGCCCGGTATCGGCATGGCCAAACGGATTCATACGGCACAATAGGCCCATGCCGGCGAATAGAAGTTCAACCGGGAGAGCCACACGTGTTGGCGTTAATCTCATGTTTCTTACCCCAGGCAAGCTGGGCGGGACGGCTACGTATTCGTGGCAACTGATCGAACGGATGCAACACAACGAGCATCTCGACCTTGTCCTGTTCGTTCAGGACGGATACGTTCCCGACAGCGTTGATCGCAGGTTGGTCACCGTCATTCGTTGCCCTCGTTTCAACAGCACTTGGCGCCGGGTGTTGTGGGAACAGTTCAGGCTCCCTCGGTGGGCCAAAGACCAACATCTCGACGTGTTGTGGAGCACTGGCTACGTCTCCCCTCGATTTACACATTGCCCTCGTGTTGTCACTGTCCATGACATGTTTTTTGTTCGCGTGCCTGCCGCTATTCCATTCATCCGACGTCAGTACTACCGGGTATTCATTCCATGGTCCGTGCGTTCTGCCACCGAGGTGTTGGCAGTATCGGCCATGACCGCCGACGACCTTGCCCACGAAATCCCCAAATCGGTTGGCAAAGTCACAGTCGTCCATTTGGCTGCTCGCCCTAACCTCATCCCAGTTGACGCCGAAGGGAATCCAACCACGCCCGCCCACGATGCCCACCCATACGATGTTCCATACTTCCTGCAGGTTGCTTCGGCCACCCGGAACAAGAACGTCGCCACCGTAGTGACGGCTGCGGTAGCGCTAGCGAGCGACGGCACCGAGTTCAAGATGGTCTTTGCTGGCGATGATCCGTACGGGATCCTGGCCGATGCAATGCACCTCCCGGGCGCTCGCGAGGTTTGCGTTGCCGAAGGCACGGTGAGCGATGCCCGTCTCAGTGACTTGTACCAGGGAGCACTGGCCTCGGTGAATCCATCAATTTACGAAGGGTTCGGTCTTCCGGTGCTGGAAGCGCAAGCGCTCGATGTACCGGTCATTAGCTCCCGTGGCGGATCACTTCCCGAGGTAGCCGGCGACGCAGCGTTGTATTTCGAACACGATCAGCCCACACAACTCACCGACGCGATGCGACTGCTGCTCACCCAACCCGACGAAGTCCAGCGTCTTGTTGTCGCAGGAGCCGAAAATCTAAAACGATTTAGCTGGGACCGCGCTGCCCACGAGACCACCGCTGTGCTGCTCGCCGCCGCCGAATAGCAACTGTCACGCGACTGCAAGAAGTCTGAAACCGCGAGTACACATCGCCCCTGTTGGATAGTAAGTGGAGTAGGAGTGGTGTCGCACGTGACACCGCACGAGTAGTTGTGTCCAAAAGGGATACTGCTGGCGAAAGGCATCCATGCGCTGGATAAAGCGAGCGGGAAACATTTCAACCATTACCCCACCAGTGACAACCAACGACTGGGCAGGCGACGAATCCATCGATGCGTCTGACGACGTATTCGCCGCAGCAATTGCCGCGGCGCGCGAAACAAATTACGACTCCCCTACCCTCGACGAACTCACCTGGCTCGACGACGTCGCGTAGACCCCGACGCAACAATCCAACTCCGTGAGTTGTGATTAGCACCAAAAAGCGGCCAAGCTACCCGTCAGTAACTACCTCTTTTTGGGAAGGACTCCAAATGACTGACGCTGTCATTGTTGCCGCATCACGTACACCTATCGGACGTGCATGGAAGGGCTCGCTCACCGAAGCTCGTCCCGACGATCTTTCGGCTTTCATTATCGACGACGTACTTAACAAAGTTCCGGCACTTGACCGCAACGAAGTTGAAGATGTCATTTGGGGCTGTGGTCAGCCCGCTGGCGAGGCCGGTTTCAACATCGGTCGTGTCGCTGCCCTTATGGCCGACATGCCCGACGTCCCCGGCGTAACGGTTAACCGCTACTGCTCGTCCTCACTCCAGACCATCCGTATGGCCCAGCACGCTATCCAGGCAGGCGAAGGCGATGTCTTCATCGCCGGCGGCGTCGAGACGGTTAGCCGCTACGGCAATGGCGCCAGCGACACCGGTAGTCACAACGAAGCCTTTGCTACCACCGAAGCCCGCACCGCCGAGCGCGATGGCGAAGATGTCGAAACCTGGACCCCATATGAGGGCGCCTTTGCCGATGTCTACATTGCCATGGGCCAAACCGCCGAGAACGTCGCCCAGATCTGCGACATCAGTCGCGAACGCCAAGACGAATGGGGCGTCCGCTCCCAGAACCTTGCCGAAGCCGCTCAGGCTCGTGGTTTCTTCGACCGAGAGATCTCGCCCTACACCCTTCCCGACGGCACCGTCGTCTCCCAGGACGATGGCATCCGCCCCGGCACCACCCTTGAGAAGGTTTCTACCCTCAAGCCCGTGTTCCGCCCCGACGGCACCGTCACCGCTGGTAATGCATGCCCACTAAACGACGGCGCCGCCGCGGTTGTAGTCATGAGTTCCACCCGCGCCGCGGAGCTTGGTATCAAGCCTCTTGCCCGCATCGTGGCTTCCGCCGTCACCGGTCTCAACCCCGAAATCATGGGGCTTGGTCCGGTCAGCGCCATCAAGAAGGTTCTCGATCGCGCCGACATGACCATCGACGAAATCGACCTCATCGAAATCAACGAAGCATTCGCTGTACAGGTCATTGCTTCGGCCGATGAACTCGGCATCGACGTCGACCGTCAACTCAACGTCAACGGTGGCTCGATTGCCTTGGGTCACCCCTTTGGCATGACCGGCGCTCGCATCATGACCACGCTGCTCAACGGCCTCGAAGACGCCGACAAGCGGTTCGGCCTCGAGTCGATGTGTGTTGGTGGCGGCCAGGGCATGGCCATGATCGTCGAACGTTTGTAACACCTCGGACTACGACTTAGGAACAAAACTAAAGAGCCCGCCGGTCTATCGCTCATGGCGATTGTCGGCGGGCTCTTGCGTGACGGCCCAATAGCCGCCCCAATATCTACGTGACTACAAAAGCCGTCTATTCGTTGTCGCGAAGCTTGTCGGCCAGGTCGTCGACTTTGTCGAGTTGGTCGTCGAACTTACCATCGGTCTTGTCGTCGATCAGGTCGGTGACCTTGTCAACGCCGTCGGCGATCTCATCGCCCTTAGATTCGGCCAGATCCTTGGCCTTGCCGCTTTTGCGCTTGAGCTTGTCTAGGAAACCCATAGTGAACTCCTTGTGGTTCGTAAATGTCGCGTCACTCTAGTGCAGTAAAGTGAGCACACCATGAGGAGTTCACGATGATCGAAGTACCCAACGGCCAGTTGTTTCTGGGCGGCGAAGTTGACCCCAGTACGCACGAGCGCATCGACGACGGCGAAATCCTGTACAGCACTGATTCCTTTACCACCCATGGGGTAATCGTCGGCATGACCGGTTCTGGTAAGACCGGACTTGCGATGATCATGTTGGAGGAAACCCTCCTTCAGGGAATTCCGACGATGATTATCGATCCCAAGGGAGATATGGGCAACCTCTTGCTCAACTTCCCCAAATTTGGCGCGGAAAATTTCGAACCTTGGATTGATCCGGCCCAAGCCAAAGCCGACGACATGACTGTGGCCGAAAAGGCCGAAGCCACCGCGGCAATGTGGGAGAAGGGTCTCGGTTGGTGGGGCATCGAAGGCGCCCGACTGCAAGCCCTCCAAGACGCGGCCGATTTCGCCATCTATACGCCCGGCAGTACCGCTGGCATTCCCGTCAACATCATCGGCGACATGGCCAAACCGCCCGAAGGTACCAATCCCGAATTCGTCCAAGAAGAGGTCCAGAGTCTCGTAACCAGCTTGCTTGGCCTCGTGGGCGTCGACAGCGACCCCATCAGCGGGCGCGAGCACATCTTGTTGTCCAACATCATCCACTATGCATGGACGGTCGCTGGACAAAGCCTTGATCTGGGGCAACTCATCGGTCAGATTCAAGAACCACCTATGCGCAAGCTTGGCGTCATCGAACTGGATGCTTTCTACCCCGCCGACGACCGCATGAAGCTGGCACTGAAACTCAACGGCCTAGCCGCATCCCCAAGTTTCACCAGCTGGACCCAGGGACCCTCGCTCGACATCCAGAACCTGCTCTATACCGCCGACGGCAAACCACGAGCCTCCATTATTTCCATCGCTCACCTCAACGAAGAAGAACGCCAATTTGTGGTGACCGTATTGTTGTCGAAGGTCATTACCTGGATGCGCCAACAAGGCGGAACGTCAGAGCTTCGGGCATTGGTCTACATGGACGAGGTGTTTGGCTACGTACCCCCGTCGGCGAATCCTCCGGCCAAGAAACCTATTCTGACCATCCTTAAACAGGCTCGTGCGTTTGGTGTCGGCATGGTGCTCTCCACCCAGAACCCAGTTGACCTCGACTACAAAGCAATTTCGAACGCTGGCACTTGGATGATTGGCCGGCTACAGACCGAACGCGACAAAGCTCGCCTCCTCGAAGGCCTCACTTCGGCTTCGGGCGAGGTCGATATTCAACAACTCGACGACACCATCAGCGGGCTTGATAAACGCGAGTTTCTCTTGCATTCCACCAAAGCCAACGTGCCCAAGGTGTTCACCACTCGATGGGCGATGTCCTACTTGGCTGGACCCCTTACTCGCGATCAGGTGGCAACCCTCATGATCGAGAAAAAAGCCGCAGTCTCGACGGCTTCCGAGGGCATTTCACATCGAGACGCCGAATCCACGACGGGCGCCCCTTCAACGCCCGAATCAGCCTCCGCAACTACTCTCCCCGACGACCAGACTTCGGTCGCTCCGGAGATTGCCGGCGGAATCGATGTCCGCTACCTCGACCCTGCCGCGGACTGGGCCGACAACGTGGATGCTGCAGCGGATGGCAGCGTCCTGCGACCAGCCATCGTCGCTCGAATTAATCTGTTGTTCGACGAGACGAAAGCCGGCCTGCGCCACGAAGAAGAATGGGAAGCAGTGATCTTTCCGCTGGGCACCTCGGCCGACACGGACCGCGCAATTGCCGTCGACTACGACGACCGCGATCTCAAGAACAACGCCCCCTCGGGCATCACCTATGCACTCACCGATGCCCCTCTGCACACCAAGGGATTCTTCTCCGATGCCAAACGGGGACTCAAAGATCATCTCTACCGTTCTGAAACCCTGACACTATTTCAGAACAAGCCACTCAAGGCCTACTCCCGCATCGGAGAAACCGAAGAGGCATTCGAAAGTCGATGCCGCGAACTAGCCGACACCTTTGTCGACATCGAGGTCGACAAGCTCCGGGCCAATTGGGCCAAGAAATACGACACTGCCAAGCGCTCCATCGATACCGCCGCCGACCTGGTTCGCGAGGCTGAGGCGAAGAAAGATGGGCTCCGGGGTGACGAGCTTCTTTCGGGAGTAGGCGATCTCCTTGGCGGGATCCTAGGTGGCCGGGGTCGGACACGGGGTGTCCTGGGTGGCGTCCGTCGCGCCGCCACCAAACGCCGTCAAGCCTCGGCTGCGACCGAACGCGTACGGACTGCTGAGAACCGGCTAGCCGAGAAAACTGAGGTACTCATTACTCTGGAAGCCGACCTCGAGGACAACCTCTACGAGATCCAAGAGAAGTGGGAAAGTAAAGTGACCGAAACCGAGAGTCTCGACGTTGGCCTCGAAAAGGCAGACATAACCATCGATGATTTTGCTTTGGTTTGGATCCCGCAGCACTAAACCCGCAGACTCACAGCGGCTACTGACTAGTTTCCGCCGCCAATTTCTGGGGCCCGTGTTTCGGTTCCGAGTTCAGCGGTTTCAACCAAGGTCAGGAGGTTGTCGTCGCACTCGAAATTGCCGGGACCAAACGGGTATGTACGGCGCCACTCACCTGCTACCAGTCGCATCACAACGAAACACTCCGAGGGTTGGCGAGCCGCAGGGCTTGCTTCGCCGTGCAGACCGCTGGCAGTCCAAGCGTCGATGGTGTCAACGGCATCTCGTACATTTGCTCGGGTTAGCAAGTCTGGATCGAATTCGGATGTACCGGCATTTGTAGCCCGATTCACCGCCTCCTCGAACAGCAGACCGGCAGCCCATGCGCTGATGCCAACCGCGTCGGGTTCGGCCTCCGGGAAAGACCGACCTAGCCAAAAGATGTAGTTGGTGAGTTCGATCTGCGTGGTGGCCTCTTCAAACGGAACTGTTGAGAGCGTTACATACAAATCAACATTAAGCGGATTCTCTGCTTGCGATGCCGCGAAGTCTGCCAACCACTGCTGGCTATAACACGCTTGTTGGCAATCAACGATCCACCGTGGTTCGGTGACAACAACGACAGGATTTCCCTCGCTATCAACCGGTGGCGTTGGCGTGGGGGTGGGCGTGGGGACGGGCTCGCCGTCCTCGTCCAACTCGGGCGTTGGTTCAGTGCTCGCTATTTGCGACAAGAGGCGAATGAGACGGTCACCGTCTGCACCCCACACTATGGATCGGGCGCCGCTGTCGACAAGTTCTTGGGCGGCCAAAGCCAGGTCGGCGTCGACTTCGATTGTGGGGCGGCTTACTACGCTCCACCCTTGACTGTTGACTGTCTCTCGTAGCCGTTCGGCGTCGATGATTGCCGCAGGAATGTTCATGACAGGAATGGCTGCCGTTTGTACCGCATCGGGAAACGTTTCGGCAAAATACGCAAAGGGCCCAGACAGCACCACATCATTGGGGAATGGATTGGACACATACGTACCCGGCGAATCGCGACGGTTCGGGGTCCGCGCCTCGGCGACAAAGTCAGGAAGGCCACAATCGGGCGACAACAACACGTCGAGACCGTCGTCGTCATGTTGTGACCACGAACCAACGAGCGCAAACAAATCTGACTCGCACGCCGTACGGATCGCCTCGTCATGGCTTCCTACGCCGCTGTTGATGAACTTCACCACGACTTCTCGACCAGCCAGACCATCAGAACGCACTGACGAAGCCCAGGCCGCGATCGCATCATGGGCAGACCGGCCACGTGGGTCGTCGAAATCGCCGGTGGTAATGTCAGCGATCACTCCGATCCGAAGAAGTTCATCGGTAACGCCCGGCTCGGGCAACGGAGTAGGCGTAACAGTGGGCTCGAGTACGGTGTTTAACGGCTCGGGAGTGGGCACGTTCGTCTCGTCGAATGCCAGTACCTCCGGTGTGGGGGTAGGCGTAGGTTCAAGGTCAAGCGAGGCTGTCGCTTCTGGTCCTATGTCAGGCGTTGCACAAGCCGCAGCCACCATGGCCATGCTTACGGCGATCAGCGCAATCTTTCGCAACCCAGGAAACTTCACCGGCTCAGCTTAGATGGCATAGAACCTCACTCCTTGGCAGGCATACTCGTCATTCTTCTGCTACGAATTAGGACCTATGAACAACACCATTCGCTGGGGCATCATCAGCACCGCCAACATCGGTACCGGAACGGTGATCCCGGGTATTCAACGGGCATCGAATTGTTCGGTCGAGGCAATCTCATCTCGGAGTCAAGACGTCGCGCAATCGGCGGCAGATCGCCTCAACATCCCTCGGGCCTTTGGGAGTTATGAGGCCATGTTGGCCGACCCCAATATCGATGCCGTGTATAACCCCCTCCCCAACCACCTTCACCAGGAATGGACCGTAAAGGCTCTCGAAGCAGGTAAGCACGTGCTGTGCGAGAAACCCATTGGCATGAACGTTGCCGAAGCCCGCACCATCGACGCGGCTGCCAACGAGCATGGCCTCAAGGTCATGGAGGCGTTCATGTACAAGCTGCACCCATCCTGGGTCAAGGTACAAGAAATGATTTCCGAAGGCCGGATTGGCCAAGTTAAAGCCGTGCAGTCATGGTTCTCGTATTTCAACGATGATCCGACCAACATTCGCAACATCGCGGAGTACGGCGGTGGGGCGCTCATGGACATTGGTTGCTATGCCATTAGCGCATCACGACTCGCTTTTGGAGACGAACCGGACCGCATCGAAGCGACCATGCGGCGTCACCCGCAATGGGGTACCGATTTTACCACTACTGCCCTGATGGAGTTCCCTGGTGGCGGCGTGGCCGACTTCACGGTTTCCACCCAGATGGAGAGCGATCAACGCGTTTCGATCGTTGGCACAAGCGGTCGTATCGAAGTCGAAATTCCTTTTAATATTCCTGCCGATATCCCGACGCGGATTTTTGTCACCAATGGTGGTGATGCGCCGATTAATCCCAACACCGAGACCATCGAGTTCGCGGCCAAAGATCAATACACCTCACAAGCCGAGGGATTCGCTGCCGCCATCTTGAACGACACCCAAGTGCCAACGCCCCTGAGCGACGCCATCGCCAACATGGACGTCATTGATCGCGTCGTTGTTGCAGCCAACCGAGCATGAACCCCGACTGGAGTGCCATCCAAGCGGTTGTGTTCGACATCGGTGGGGTATTCATCGTCCCGCATCACGAACCAATCGGGCAGGTCATCACCGAAGCTGGCTTGGTGGCACCAACCGATCCCGATCTGTTTCGAGCCGCCCACTACTACGGCAATCGTGGTCTCACCGATCAAATGTTGGCCGATGACGGCATCGACGAGACAAACTTCAGTCTGTGGGAGAGCTACGACCTGCGCTACTTCGCCCACCTCGGCGTCGATCCCGACGATTT
>CAXMUI010000003.1:0-20353 GCA_964196475.1 uncultured Acidimicrobiia bacterium | reverse complement strand
GCCGGAACAATCCGATTCCTCGAGGAGGTCATCGAAACACTGGTCGATGTTGGGATCAGGGGCAAGGTCGGTAAGTGGATCTGGGACCTTCCTCCCGAGCCCGATGTGTACAAGCAGAACACCGACGAGGCGATCGGACACCTCGAACGACAGCTCACCGAGTTCAAGTCGGTCGCCGACGGTCGGATCGCGGCATCATCGATCCTCGTTGGACATACGACCGCGTCAGATCCGCTCTGGAGAGCGGCGCGATCGCTGGCCGACGACCACGGCACAGGGATGAGCTTCCATATGTCTCCCGCCATGCTCGACCCCGACGGCTTCATCGAGTCCTTCGGGCAACGACCCATGATCCACCTCGACGAATTGGGCATCCTGCAAGACGACGTCACGATGACGCACTGCGTGCAGGTCGACGACCAGGAACTCGGCGTAATGGCCAAGGCTGGAGTGTCTGTCGCTCACTGTCCGACGACGGCCCTGAAGGTCAGCTACGGCGTGACCCAGGTGGGCAAGATGCCCGAGATGATGCAGCAAGGCATCAACGTGAGCATCGGTACCGACGGGAACAACGCGTCGAACTATTCCGACATGATGCGCGCTACATACCTGGTGGCGGGCCTCTTCAAGGACGCCCGGCAAGACCCACAGATGTTTCCCGCCGAGATGGCCTATGAGATGGCGACAATCGGCGGCGCCAAGTCGATGGGCATGTCCGACCAGATCGGGTCGCTCGAAGTTGGCAAGAAGGCCGACGTTGTCCTACACGACACGGATCGACCCGAATGGCGTCCGCTGCTCAACGTTATGAATCAGCTCGTTTGGTCGGCCGACGGTCGTGGCGTGCACACCGTCGTTGTCGATGGCCGCAAGGTTGTCGAAGCCGGACGCATGCTTACGGTGGATGAAGACAAGCTCTGGGCCGATGCTCAACAAGCTGGTGAGGCCATCACCGTGCGATCTGGACTTCCAGACAAATCGAAGTACCCGGTGCTCTGATCTCAGGAACCCACGATTGGCCAGCGCGAGGTTGGGGGCAACCCTGCGCGAGTTCGTAGAGACTGACCAGCTGCTGCCGCTTCGGGTGCGAGGGCTTGCATGTCGGCTCCGAGCACAACCGTGTCGGCGACTACCTGACGGCCAGCGACAAACACATCACGAACCGAACGCCCGTCTGATCCCCAGATCAGCTGAAGTACGGGATCGGGGCTGTTCGGGATCCATTCGAGGTTGGTGCGGTCGTGGACAACGACATCGGCCTGCTTGCCAACTTCGAGCGAGCCGACGACATCGTCGATGCCGAGGGCCTGGGCACCCTTGATTGTGAGGAGCTCGAGCGCATCGTGGGCGCCGAACACTGTGGGGTCGACGAGCGTGTCCTTCGCCAATCCAGCGAAGAGCGCCGCCGTGCGTATGCCATCGACCAAGTCGCCAGCGTTCTCAGCATCGCAACCAAGGGCGAGGCGCCCGCCCTGTTGCCAAAGGTCGATATGGCGGAACTCGCTGGTGATGCCTTGCCCCAGTCGAAGGTAGGCCCACGGACACGAGACCACCGCAACTCGCCTGCGAAGAGCGACTTCGACCTCGGCGTCGTCGAGGTGCACTCCGTGAGCGACGGTGGTGTGCGGGCCGAGCGCACCAAGTGAATCGAGGTGGACGAGTGGTCGGGATCCGGTCCGCTCGAGGTAGCTGACCGCGTCACCCGCAGAAGGGGAGAGGTGGAAGGTCATTCCGACGGTCTTTTCGCGAGCAAGTTCTGATGCACCAACGACGAGCTCATCGGACATCAGGTCGTGGCCGACGAGACTCACCCAGGCCGAGACCAATGAGTATTCGTCATCGGCCGGGTCTGCGAGGGCGAGCATTTGACGCTGACGGTCGAGTACTTCGTCGACGGTGCCCGCATACGGTCCGCCCTCAACGTCCCAGCCCCATGTGCCAATGGTCAGCCGTGACCCGAGCGTGCGCGCGGCCATGGCGATCCGTTCGGGGTGAGCGACAGTGCCCGCTTCGAAGGTTGTTGTGATGCCGTTGCTAAGCGACTCGGCCAACGTGAACATCGCCGAAAGCTCGTCGTCGTCGCCGGTGTGCTGTTCGTGGATCGGGACAGACCACGTGAAGATCGCCTCGTCTGCCACGATGTTGTCCGGGATAGACGACTGACTCAGACGGTCGCCGGTGAGGTGCTGGTGGCCATTGATATAGCCGGGCAGTACCAGGTCGGTTGCTTTGCCAGAGGTCGTCGCGTCGGGGTACTTCGCGATGAGATCGGCCCGACGGCCAACGGCGGAAATCGTCGTACCATCGACCACCACGGCACCATCATCGATGATTTCGCGAGTGGGGTTCATTGTCACGACTGTGCCGCGAATCAGTTGCATGCTCGCCATTGTAATGGGTGCCGCGGCACCCACTTTCGTTGGTTTTGGATACTTCGATGTCCTACCCCTTCGTTACGTTCGTTGCTATGACAACGACACAGTTACAACTGGGGGCCGACGGCGAAAACTTAGCGGCGCGATGGTATGTCGACGCCGGATACCGGATCGTCGATCGCAACTGGCGTTGCCGCAATGGGGAGGTGGACCTTATCTTGGAGCGACCAGGCGAATTAGTCTTTTGTGAGGTCAAAACGCGATCTTCGCAGCGGTACGGCCACCCCGTCGAGGCGGTCACGCCACTGAAGGCCCGAAAGGTTCGTCAACTGGCTGCTGTGTGGATGGCCCATCACCCTGGCGGAGGCAGAACGGTGCGCTTCGACGTCGCAGGTGTCATAGGTGGCGAGGTCATCGTGGCCCAGTCCGCGTTCTGAACAGAAAGCTAGGTACATGTGTGGCACGCTGATTACCTCCTTGCTTTCGCTAGTGGATTAGGGTCGCCACAGTTGTCGAACGAAGGTTGTGCTTGCCATGGAACTTGAAACAATGACCTACCGTGTTGAGGCGGGTGTAGCCCATGTGCGGTTCGATCCACCGGTCGGCGTTCCGGTCGTCAATCCGGCCTTTGCACGAGAACTCTTGCAGGTCATGGTCACCATCGAGTTCGACGATCAGGTCAAAGCCGTATCAGTCACCGCCGCAGGAAAAGTGTTCTGTGCCGGAGGAGACCTTGGCTTCTTCAGCGGGCAAGGTGATAATTTGCCCAATGCCACGGCTCGGATGATTGTCGATTTGCACTCTGCCCTCAACAAAATGAACCGAATCGCTAAGCCGTTTGTTGCTGGGGTACGCGGCACAGCTGGAGGTGCCGGATTATCGATGGTGGGTGCGTTCGACCTGGTAGTCAGCGGCAAGTCCACCAAGTACATGATGGCCTACACGAAGGCTGGCCTTACCCCCGATGGCACGTCGAGCTATTTTATTGCTCGCCACATAGGACTCCGACGCATGCTCGATCTCACCCTTACGAACAGAATGCTCACCGCAGACGAAGCTGAGCAATGGGGCCTCATCAACCGGGTTGTCGAAGACGAAAACGTCGACTCAGCGACAGCGGCGTTAGCCCAGCAGCTTGCCGACGGGCCAGCTTGGGCAACAGGGATGGCAAAGCGCGTAATCTACAACGGCATAGATTCCGAGCTTGAAGCGGCGGGCGAATTTGAGGGGACCCACATCACCGCGGCGATGAGGCGATCTGACGGTGTCGAGGGGATTGCTGCATTCGTCGAGAAGCGGGCCGCGAACTTCACGGGCAACTGAGAGGCGGACCCTCCTACGTCCACTACGGTTGCGCCGTGAAGAATCGAACACCGCAGTGGGCGGTAGTAATTTTGGCTCCAACAATATTTGTGGCCACGCTTTTCTTTTTTGGTTCCGAAACAAGTGAAGAGTTAAGCACTGGCGATCTGGCTGTCCAAAGTTCCGATGCCAGTGCCCCGGTCACGACAGGGCCCACGACTGCCCCGACACCAAATCCGACGGCGACAGCCGTCCCCAGCGCGACGCCCGTTCCAGTACCGACAAACGTTCCAAGTCCGCTTGGCGCAAATGACTGTGCCAACGGCGAAGTCGACGGTCCAACGGGCGAACTCACCCTGATCGAAGCCACAACCGAAGTGGTCGGAACCGGCCCAATCAAGACCTTCACCGTAGAGATCGAAGCCGGGCTCGCCATCGATCACGACTGTTTTGTCCGTGAGTTTGAACGGATCTTGTTTGACGAACGAAGCTGGGTAGGTTTCGGCGAAGTCGCTTGGCAGCAGGTGGCTGCTGACGGTGATTTCCGGATCATCTTGGCGTCGCCATCGACGACCGACAAACTTTGTTTGCCATGGAACACCTTGGGTATCTATTCCTGCGCCGTCGAACAGTTGCGGTCGGTGTGGAATGTGGAACGGTGGCGCAATGGAGCCAGCGACTTCGAGACAATCGAGGAATACCGCATCTACCTGGTGAACCATGAAATTGGTCACATCTTGCGTCACGATCACGTCGAGTGTCTGAACGCGGGCGTGGCTGCACCGGTAATGATGCAGCAAACCAAAAGTACTGGTGCCTGTGTTGCTAATGGCTGGCCGCTTACCGACGGCACCGAGGGTTAGAGCAACCGCAAGGTGGATCGACAGATCGACATGCTCGAGAACAACGGTGGTGTGGAACCGAACCTGACCGGAATGGTGCTCAGTGGCGAGGTCGGCGAGTTTTGCGGTTGACCCAGCAGCCCCGATGCCAATGACGTCGAAGGTCGGCAGCTTCGTGTGGCACGGCAACCATATGGCCCATGCCCTTGGGAATGTCACGATTGCAGCCCGGGCAAATGTAGACCTTGGTGGCCTGATAGGGCTGGATAAATCGTGTCTCGACGTTGTCTTCGTGCCAAAAATCAGTCATAACTCAGCCGAACGCGGCCCAGAACAGTAACGCCAGAAATATGAGCACACCGATGGCTACATACCAGTAGTCGAACGGCGTGCGACGGTGCTTTCGGGTGGGGTCTAGTCCCATAGATTTAGTAGTCTGCCATGTATGGAAGATCTTCAGCTTGGCATCGACAAGTCAATTGCAACATTGACGCTCAATCGCCCCAAAACAAAGAATGCCATCACCAGCGAAATGTGGGTAGGTCTTCGGGAAGCGTTTGCAGCCGTTGAGTCTAATCCGCAGGTGCGCGTACTAATTGTCACTGGTGCAAATGGCGATTTTTGCTCGGGTGCCGATGTTGGGCATACCGGCGACCGCCAACAAGTTAGCGGAATGGCCCGCATGGTTCCAGTGAACGATGCAGCACTGGCTCTCCACAATCTCTCCAAACCCACTATTGCGAAAGTCGATGGAATTGCCGCCGGTGCGGGAATGAACCTGGCGTTGGGCTGCGACCTCGTTGTGGCAAGTGACCGGTCGAGGTTTAGTGAAATCTTTGCGCGCCGGGCGCTCTCCGTTGACTTCGGTGGGACCTGGCTGTTGCCGCGTTTGATCGGACTTCACAAAGCCAAGGAACTGGCGTTGTTCGCTGATGTCTTGTCCGCAGGCGAAGTAGCTGAGTTAGGACTCGTTAATCGCATTGTTCCTGCCGCCGAACTGGACTCCTTTGTCGACCAATGGGCCACGCGACTTGCTAGTGGGCCGCCGATTGCGCTGGCGTCGACCAAGCGCATGCTTAACGACGGACTGGATACATCTTTTGCTAAGGCACTTACCGCGGAGGCTCGTTCCCAGGCGCTAAATTTCACCACCGACGATGTGCGTGAAGCAGGTTTGGCTTGGTTCGAAAAGCGCGCCACCAATTTTTCGGGTTCATGAGGTTAACCACCTTTTTGCTAGTCACAGCATTGATCGTGGGTGCGTGCGCTGGGCCTCCACCAAATGTCTCCGCGCGCGCCGATGGGTCGGTGGACCAGGTGTTGGTTGAGGGTCGTTCGGTATATGAATCGAAGTGTGTGCAATGCCACGGGGCCGAGGGACAAGGTGGTCGCGGTAAGCAACTGAATGGGGGCAACGTTTTGTTGGCCTACCCGACGCAGGCAAGCCAGATCGAGTTTGTGTCCAACGGCAAAGGAGTGATGCCCGCATTTGGGAACACTCTTACTGATGCGGAGTTGGAAGCAGTTGTGCGTTACACCCGCGAAGTGCTGTAGCCGCTGAGTCGCTATTGCTAGCCGTAGCAGGCTAAGTACAGTCACTCGGGGCCGGACCAGAAACGGTGAGCGATTGCCACCGCCGTTTGTCTTCCTCCTAACCGGAGAGTGTCACACCAGGTGCGTACAGTGTCAGTCTCGGCTCGTGGACGAACGAACCTGCCTTGTGGATCAGAGATCCGCCCTTTAACGCAATTTGTTTTGGAGGTCGGCTCATGCTCGCCCGTATTTCAGCCGCCACGCTCGTTGGCGTGGTTGGTCACCCTGTCGCTGTAGAAGTTCACGTATCCAATGGTCTGCCCGGGTTTACCGTGGTTGGTCTCCCCGACGTCTCGTGTCGCGAAGCGCGCGACCGGGTCCGCGCCGCGGTCCTCAGTAGCGGTTTGGCTTGGCCCCTCCGGCGAGTCACCGTAAATTTGGCACCCTCAGGCGTGAGAAAAGAGGGGGCTGGCCTCGACCTGGCCATAGCCATTGGTGTCCTTGTCGCCGAGGGCGATATTGATGCCCGATCGGTCGAGAACATGGGGTTCGTCGGCGAACTTGGCCTCGACGGAACTATTCGGCCTGTACCAGGAGCATTGCCTCTTGCCGATGCTGTGCATACCCCCGACGTCGTAGTGCCATACGCAAACGTGGCTGAAGCTAGTCTCATTCAAGATCGAACGATTCGCTCTGTGTCCAATTTGCGGGATCTCGTTGACGTCCTCAAAGGAGAGGGGGAGTGGTCTCCCATCCCCGAGGCCGTCGAGGAGCCTGTCCTGGTCGCCGAACCTGATCTCGCCGATGTGCGGGGCCAACATGTAGCTCGACATGCACTCGAGATTGCCGCGGCTGGTGGTCACCACCTCCTATTTATTGGGCCGCCGGGGGCCGGTAAAACTATGTTGGCCAAACGCTTGTCTGGCCTACTTCCCTCGCTCGACGTCAAGACGGCCATTGAGGTAACCCGAATTCACTCTGCCGCTGGCCTGGGTTTACCAGTTGGTGGGCTTATAGCCCGACCTCCATTTCGTGCGCCGCATCATGGGGCGTCGGCCGTTGCCCTTATCGGTGGCGGTTCTTCGGTACTGCGACCCGGTGAGGTGAGTGCAGCGCACGGAGGAGTTTTGTTTTTGGACGAAATGGGTGAATTCAGCCCGGCCGTTTTGGATGGACTTCGTCAGCCCCTCGAGGAGGGTTCGGTCCGCGTGAGTCGGGCAAGCGGCTCGGCCGAATTTCCAGCCCGCTTCCTTCTGGTCGCGGCAACAAATCCTTGTCCTTGTGGGGACCTTGGGCGTCCGGGCGGGTGTTTTTGTAGTAGTGCATCGCGGTTCCGATATGCCCGACGACTTTCGGGTCCGCTGTTGGACCGCTTGGATCTTCGTGTTCACGTTCAACGCCCTAGCGGTCAAGATTTGTTCGGTGGTCGATGCGGAGAGTCCTCTGCGGAGGTAGCCGATCGTGTGGGTCGTGTTCGCAACAAGGCCATTGGCAGAGGAGTGCGCTGCAACGCCGAATTGTCCGCGAGGCAGTTAGACGAAACTGAGCCCCTTTGTGCCGACTCGGTGGCCATGTTGGAAGTTGCGATTTCTGCCGGTCGTCTGAGTGCCCGTGGGATGCATCGGGTGCGGTGCGTGGCCCGGACAATTGCCGATCTCGAAGGAGTTGACATCGTTACTCCTGGCCATCTTGCGCAAGCATTGCAACTCCGAGCCGACCCCGTAGCGGTCAACCGCGAGGTCGATCATGTTCGATGACGGGCTACTTCCGGCCGAGGCATGGGTAGCGGCGCTATTACAACTGGATTCCATGGGCCCTGCCAAAATGCGGGTCGTGTTGGCAGGGCGAACGCCAGCCGAGGCATGGGCGGCGATCGTCTCTGATGAACCCATGGAAACGTCGGCCACGCTTCGGCAGCGATGGCGGGTCAAGGCTCGATCTACCGATGTGAAGGCCCTATGGGAACAACACGCAAACCATGGTATTTCGATCCTGTTGGCTGAATCAGTAGGGTTTCCAGCTCGCCTGGTCGGTGATCCTGAACCTCCCGATGTGCTCTTTGTCGAAGGTGACCTAGGAGCTTTGCGTCTGCCGACCGTCGCAATCATTGGCACCCGAAATTGCACGCAATACGGCTCCGATGTGGCGTATGAGTTTAGTAGGGACCTTGCCGCTACGGGTATTTGTGTGCTCTCAGGTCTAGCCCTGGGTATTGACGCTGCGGCTCATGCTGGTGCCCTAGCCGCAAACCTGGCACCTCCGGTCGCTGTTGTTGGCAGCGGCCTCGATCGCATTTACCCAAACCGCAATCGGGCCTTATGGAAATCAGTGGCTCAAGCTGGCGCTGTGGTGAGCGAGTACCCGCTCGGCTCCGCACCGCTGAGGTGGCATTTCCCGGCCCGCAATCGGATTTTGGCCGGACTGGCCGATGTGGTGGTCGTCGTCGAATCTGGCGAAGAAGGCGGCTCCATGCACACGGTTGCCGAGGCCGCGACAAGAGATCGCACGGTCATGGCGGTTCCTGGGCCCATTCGTAGTCCAGCTTCCGCTGGCACCAATCATCTCCTGGCCGATGGTTGCGCCCCGGCGACGTCGGCGGGCGACATCGTGGCGATGTTAGGTCTGTGCCCGATAATCGAAGCAACACAACCAACACCAATTGTTGTTGCCGACAAATCACATCAACGCATCCTTGACAGTTTCTGCTGGCAATCCGTCGATCTCAACACGTTGGTCGAGCGGACAGGCATGGATTTCAGCGTCTTGAGCATTGGGCTAGAGAGCCTGACGCAAACGAGACAAATTGTGCAACGAGGCCAGTGGTTCGAGCGTACGACTGGACGCCATTGAAATAAGTAATGTTGCTCACGGGCCTCAGGTCCACCCGTCACAATGGGACGGCGTACTAGCGTGGGGTGGTGACCTGGAACGTGGGTAGTTTCCAAAAATCGTTGACATCGGTGTCCGCAGGAACGACCGCGGTCTACGTTCGCGATGTTGGTGCGTTCGTGAAATGGATCGAACAATATGAGATCACGAGTCCTGGGGGAGTGACCCGGCGCCATATGCGGTCGTACTTGGGCCACCTGACTACCGAGACATACGCTCGCCGAACAATTGCTCGCAAACTTTCGTCCTTACGGCGCTACTTCGCGTGGTCGCTGCGTCAGGGCGCTTCGACTGTCGATCCAACGCTGGGTGTCACCGCACCTAAAGCCGATGGCCGGTTACCGCGTGTTCTCAAAACGGACGAAATCAGCAACCTCCTTGATACGCCGCGACCGCAGATTGCTGATGATGCCCCCGAGCGGCGCTGGCGCGACGACGCCATCCTCGAAATTCTCTACGGCAGCGGGGTTCGCGTAAGTGAACTCTGTGGCTTGGACACGACCAGCATCGATCTATTGACCAACCTGGCCTTGGTCTGGGGCAAGGGAGCCAAGCAACGCCAGGTCCCCTTGTCGGGGAAGGCCTCTGCTGCTGTTGGTCAGTGGGTCGAACGCGGACGTCACAGTTTCCTGGGCGCAGGAGACGAAAACGAAGCGCTGTTTCTTAACTTTGCGGGCCGGCGTATTTCGCCACGTGACGTTCGGCGGATTCTCGATCGGCGTGCCAGCTCCCCAACCAACCCCCACGCCATGCGACATACCTTTGCAACTCACTTGCTTGACGGTGGGGCTGACCTACGATCAGTTCAAGAGTTGCTCGGTCATGCCGACCTTGGCAGCACACAAATTTATACGCACGTCAGTAAGGAACGACTCCGTTCCGTACTGGAAACTACCCACCCACGAGGCTGAGTATGGCCGCTGTTACTCCAGAAATACAGGCCTTGTGGTCGGACTACTGTGCCAACCGCAAGGTTGAACAACGCGATCAGTTAATCGTTTCTTATGCTCCGATCGTAAAGTTTGTTGCTGGCCGCGTGGCATCCGGATTGCCGCAAACTGTCGAGCAAGCCGACCTCGTCAGCTACGGAATGTTTGGATTGATTGATGCCGTCGAGCGCTTTGACCCAGGGCGCGGCTTCAAATTCGAGACGTTCGCGATTCCGCGGATAAAGGGCGCAATGCTCGATGAACTGCGTGCCGCTGACTGGGTGCCTCGTTCAATTCGCGCCAAAGCCAAGGCGGTTCAGCGTGCGCTGGGAAAACTGGAAAACGAGCTAGGTCGCAGTCCATCTGATCAGGAACTGGCTGAAGAGCTTGAGTACTCGGTCGATGAACTCCATTCGTTGCTGCGCAGTGTGTCACTCGGGGGAATTGCCGCTCTCGATGAAACAATTAGCGGCGAGCGGGGCGATTCGGTAACCCTTGGTAATTCGGTGCCTACCGATGACCTTGGGCCGTGGGGGCATCTCGAGATTGACGAAATGCGCAAGTTTCTGGCTGGGTCGATTAATGGGATGCCTGACCGCGAAAAAACGGTACTCACCCTGTACTACTACGAAAGTTTGACGCTTGCTGATATTGGCAAGGTCCTGGGGGTAACCGAAAGCCGAGTGTCTCAAATTCATACCAAGGCGGTACTGCACCTTCGATCACGCCTGGCATCGGCGCATCGAGTCAACTAACATTCCGTTCCACCGGTCGACCTGACCTTTCACTTCCCCGCAAACACCGCATCAGCGGTTGCGAGTTGCTGCGGATTGCCTCGCGGCAAAGAAACGGAAGAGAAGACCGATGATTCAACGAACTGGGCCAATGTGGGCCGCGGTGGTAATAGTGCTGCTTTTGGCGACAAGTCCTGTGCATGCAGCGGGTGTGGACTACAGCCCGCCCGTGAGCGCACCAATTAGTGATCACTTTCGTGCACCAACCAGCCTTTATGGATCGGGAAATCGGGGTCTTGAATATGCAACGCAACCCGGAGCCGTTGTCCGTGCTTCGGGTGACGGCATCGTTGCTTTCGCAGGCGTGGTAGCGGGGCGTCTGGTTGTGTCCATTACGCACGTTGACGGGCTACGAACCACCTACTCAGGTCTCACCGCAATTGAGGTCCGAGTTGGGTTGGCCGTGCAACGTGGCCAGCGGGTAGGGCAGTCAGGTAATCGGCTCCACTTTGGGGTTCTTGCTGGCCCGGGCTATCTGAATCCGGAGCACCTATTTCAAGCAAGTGCGCAGTCCGTTCGTCTCGTGCCCGTAGCGGTGTCGAAGCGAACTCACCATCAAACAATTCACAAGAGGCCAAATTGGTGGATTTCGTAGGTGTTGGTTGCTTGCCGATCAGATAGAGTTTTCAGCTCCTAACTTATGCTCGTTCTATTCTTCGGTCGCCTCAGGGTGCACGAACGGGTTACGTCTCAACCGAAGAAGGAGATAATTTCATGGCCCCTGTAGTAACGCTGCGCCAATTGCTCGATGCTGGTGTCCATTTCGGTCACCAGACCCGCCGCTGGAACCCGAAGATGAAGCGATTCATCTACGGAGAACGCCAAGGCATTTACATCATCGACCTCGAGAAGACTCTCGATCATGTAGCCACCTCCTACGCGTTCGTACGCGACATGGTTGGCGAAGGCGGCACATTGTTGTTCGTCGGCACCAAGAAGCAAGCCAAAGACAGCGTGCAGTCGTACGCCGAAGCTTGTGGAATGCCCTATGTCAACGAACGTTGGCTCGGCGGCATGCTTACCAACTTCGAAACCATTGGTAAGCGCGTCGACAAGATGCAGGAATACGGACGCATGAAGTCTTCCGGTGAATTCGACGCCATGCCAAAGAAGGAAGCACTGCTTCTCAGCCGCGAGTTGATCAAGCTCGAACGTAACCTTGGCGGCATTCGCAACATGACCAAGACCCCGGACGCCGTTTTCGTTCTTGACACCAAGAAGGAACACATTGCTGTTACCGAAGCAAACAAGCTTGGTATCCCGGTTATCGCTGTAGTCGACACCAACTGCGACCCCGACGAGGTCACCTTCGTCATTCCCGGTAACGACGATGCCATTCGCTCCGGCGACCTCATGTGCCGAATCATGAGTGACGCGGTCCGCGAAGGTCGCTACATGGCGCAGGCCAGTGGCCAGACCCCATCAGAAACTCCGGCCCGAAACGCCGAGCAAGAAGCGGCCCACGAACAAAAGCAGGCCGAAGCTCGCGATGCAGCCGCTCTCGCGGCTGCCCAGCGTGATGCCCGCATCACTGCCGAAGCTGTTGCCCCGGCTACGGAACCCGCTGCTCCCACCGACGAAGCAGTTTCAACCGAAGAAGTTGCCCCGGCCGAAGAGGCTGCCCCCGCGGCCGAGACGACTGAAAGCTAACCATGGCTTCCTTTACTGCTAAAGATATTCAAGCCCTCCGCCAGGCAACCGGTGCCGGCATGATGGACGCCAAGAAGGCGCTCACCGAAGCCGACGGCAACACCGAAGCGGCCACCCAGGCTCTTCGCGAGAAGGGCCTTGCGAAGGCTGCTGGCCGCGAAGATCGCGAAAATAACGATGGCGCTATCGCTATCGCCACCAACGACTCTGCTGTTGCCATGGTGCATCTGCAAAGTGAGACCGACTTCAGCGCCAAGTCCGACGACTTCATTGCATTAGTCAACGAACTAGCTGCTGCTGTTTTGGCTGGCGGCGCCGATGCTGCCTCGGGGATGGTCAGCAAGGTCGATGATCTTAAGATCGCCAAAAAAGAGAACATCCAACTTGGCCAGGTTGTGTTTATCGAAGCTGGCGAAGGCCAAGCAATTGACAGCTACGTGCACATGCAAGATGGTCGCGGAATTAACGGCGTTGTCGTGTTGGGGGAGGGCGTAGATTCCGACACGCTTCATCAAATCGCCCTGCATATCGCGTTCGCCAAGCCCACCGTGCTCACTCGTGAAGAGGTCGACGTCGACGCTATTGCTGCTGAACGCAGTGCGTTGCTCGAAATCACCAAGGCCGAAGGCAAGCCCGAACAAGCTTGGGAAAAGATCGTGGAAGGTCGCCTTACAGGTTGGTTCCGGGATTCGGTTCTGCTTGAGCAGGGTCTGCACGGTGACAAGATTTCCGTCAAGGAAACCATTGGCAGTGGCTCAATTGTGCGCTTTGCACAGGCCTTTAACGGCGCGTAAGCGTTCTATCGCCTACAGTCGCTATCAATGACAAAACGTGGAGTTGATGCCGGCTGGAAGCGCGTCCTGTTGAAGCTTTCCGGTGAAGCGTTTGCGGGCGATGAGGGGTACGGAATCGATGGCAAGTTTGTTGCTCGCTTAGCGCGCGAAATTGTGCAAGTACGCGAAGAATTCGACGTCGATATTGGTGTCGTGGTGGGCGGCGGCAATATTTGGCGCGGCATGACTGGTGCTGGTGCAGGTATGGATCGGGCGCAAGCCGATTACATGGGCATGTTGGCAACCGTGATTAATGCCCTTGCATTGCAAGACACCTTGGAGCAACAGGGTCAACCGACTCGGGTGCAAACAGCGGTACACATGAGTCAGATTGCCGAACCCTACATTCGGCGGCGCGCTATTCGCCATCTGGACAAGGGCCGCATTGTTATTTTCGCTGGAGGGACAGGTAATCCGTTCTTTACCACTGATACAGCCGCTGCGCTACGAGCGGTGGAGATAGAAGCCCAGGTGTTGCTGAAAGGCACTCACTCTGGCACCGACGGCGTCTATACCGCCGATCCGAAGTCTGACCCCACAGCTACTAAGTTGGATCAAGTTACCTACATTGACATGATTGCGAAGGGACTCAAAGCTATGGACAGCACCGCAATCACATTGTGCATGGACAACGAGTTGCCGATCGTAATGTTCGATCTTTTGGCCGAAGGCAACATTCGGTCCGTGATTGCGGGCGACGCAATCGGTACTCTTGTCAGCTAGCGCCATTTTGAGCTCAAAGAGCAAAGGACCCCGATGAGCGAACTGACCGACATGATCCTTCTGGAAGCAGAAGAAGGTATGAGTAAGGCCGTAGCTCACGCTCGTACAGAGTTCGCCTCCATTCGTACCGGTCGAGCTAGCTCGAATCTGGTCGAGCGACTCATTGTGAATTACTACGGCAGTGAAGTTCCGATGCAGCAGTTGGCAAGTTTTAGTGTTCCTGAAGCAAGAATGCTCGTTATTTCACCGTTCGATAAATCCTCTATCGAGTCAATCGAAAAGACAATTCGTGAGGCCGACCTCGGACTCAATCCGAGCAACGATGGCACTATCATCCGGCTGGGTTTCCCGATCCTCACCGAGGAACGCCGACGCGACTACGTCCGCATGGTGAAGGCGATGGCCGAAGAGGGTCGTATTCGCATCCGGGGACTTCGTCGCGGTGCTCGACACGATCTCGATGCCCTACAAAAAGATGGCGATGCCTCCGAGGATGAGGCCCGATTGGCCGAGAAAGAACTCGACAAATTGACGCACGCAGGCGAGGCCGGAATTGATTCGGCTCTCGGCGAAAAGGAAACAGAACTTCTCGAGGTCTAACCTCGGGAACCAAGAAGGGGAATTTCGCATGGATGAACGACCAGAAGATGGTAAAGAGGGACTGCGATCTATCGGCGATGCCGCCGGTGGATTTGACGACGACGGCACCTTGCCGCATTGGTCCGAGTCAGCTGGCTCGGGAGCGCTCGCAGGTTCTGAGCCGACGTGGGACGACACACATTCGCGTGGCGATTTTGCTGCGGAGGACTCGGGTCGATCTCAGACGGCATCAGATAGCGAGTTCAACCCTTCCCTGTTGCCGCCGGACGGCCCCTCAGACTGGGATAACGCTGGCAGTTACGAAACCCCTAGTTATCAAGGCGACGGCGACGTCTACAGCGAAAGTCCCGACGAATTTGGGGCTATGCCGCGCATCTCTACTGGCGAAGAAGACGTTGCTCCGGTAGCGGACGAAAAAGGTGGTGGACGCGACCTCCCGACTGCTGTACTTGCTGGTGTGGGTCTCGCTGTCATAGCGCTGGTCTGTTTCAAATTGGGTAAACCTGCCACTGTGGTGTTGTTGGCGGTAGCACTGGGTGCCGCAGCGATGGAGTGGTTCCACAACCTTCGTCAAGTCGGTTATTCGCCGGCCACGTTGTTGGGTATAGCGGCGTGCGCTGTTGCTCCGATCGCTACCTACTGGCGCGGGCCCGAAGCAATGCCGATGGTCATCTTCTTCAGTCTTGTGGTTGGCTCGCTGTGGTATCTCCTTGGCGTAGGTTCCGAGCGGCCGGTGCCCAACCTTGGCGTCACCATGCTGGGCATATGTTACATAGGCATCTTGGGCAGCTACGGCGCCTTGATGCTGAAGGCACCTAACGGCATCGGCATGTTGTTGGCTGCAGTCATTGTTACCGTGGCCTACGACGTGGGCGCTTTTTTCATCGGGACTGCTGTGGGCCGCTCACCATTGAGTGAAGCGAGTCCTAACAAGACAAAGGAAGGCCTCGTCGGCGGTGGCATGTTGGCCGTTGCCGCTGCTGTTGGTGTGGTCGGTATTGGTGGTATTACCCCCTTTGGCGACGTTCCCGGTGGCGTGATGCCTGAGGCACTGGCCCTGGGGCTCGTGGCTGCGGTCATGGCTCCGCTAGGCGACCTGTTCGAGTCATTGATGAAACGTGACCTTGGTGTCAAGGACATGGGTTCAATTTTGCCTGGTCACGGCGGCATTCTCGATCGTTTCGATGCGCTGTTGTTCGTCCTCCCCAGCACGTACTACCTCGTTCGACTGTTCGACCTTTTCTAAACGCACCTGGCCACTAGCCTTAGAACATGACGTTGACCTCCATTGCCGTCCTCGGTTCTACTGGTTCGATTGGTACACAGACGCTCGAAATCGTTCGGGAACGACCTGACCAGTTCACTGTTGTCGCGCTTGCCGCGGGTCGGTCCGTTGATGCCCTCATAGCTCAAGCACGCGAGTTCTCTCCGCAGTTGGTGGTCACTGCCGATGAGCAGGCGGTCCGGGCGTTACGAGACGCACTTCCCGGGGTGACGGTCGCGAGCGGCACCACTGCGCTGGCGGAGGCGGCTGTCGTTGCCGATGTGACAATTAATGGTGTGGTGGGGTTTGCCGGCCTTCCCGTGACCTTGGCTACCTTGGCGGCCGGAAAACGTTTGGGACTGGCGAACAAAGAGTCGTTAATCGCTGGGGGCCCAGTGGTACAGACCGTGCGCGCTACTCCTGGGGCCGAACTGTTACCGGTCGACAGCGAGCACTGCGCATTGCATCAGTGTTTGCGCAGCAATGAGTTTTTTGTCGACGATGGATTACCGGACCGTATTCACGAAATGGTGCTTACCGCCAGCGGCGGCCCGTTTCGTGGTCGGACAGCGGCCGAGCTTCGCGAAGTCACTATCGAATCAGCGTTGGCTCACCCTACGTGGTCGATGGGCCCGAAGATCACGATCGACTCGTCGACGCTCATGAATAAGGGTCTTGAGGTTATTGAAGCTCACGAACTTTATGGTGTCGGCTACGACGACATCAGAGTCGTTGTTCATCCGCAGTCCGTTATCCATTCGATGGTCACTTTCGTCGATGGTGCCACTATTGCCCAGCTGTCGATGCCCGATATGCGCTTATGTGTGGGTTATGCGATGTCCTATCCGGACCGCCTCGATTTACCGTACGGGGCAATCGACTGGGACGAACTTCGGCGACTCGATTTCGAGGCGCCCGACAATGAGGCCTTCCCGTGCTTACAGATTGCCTATGCCGCCGGACGTTTAGGGCAGACCGCTCCGGCCCGAGTTAGTGCCGCCAACGAGGTCGCGGTTGACTCGTTTCTGGTTGGTGCCATCGCTTGGCACCAGATCCCTGGCACCCTTTCTGCAGTGCTTTCTTCCTATGATCACACCCCTGCCGACAGCGTCGAAGCCGTAGTCGAGGCCGATGCGCGTGCCCGACTCGATGCGACGACTCTCGTAAAATCGTTGGCTAAGTCATGAACACTTTTGACCAAGAGGTCCCGTCTGACGAGGACACCAGCCTGTGGGGGATAGGGCTCATTGTTGGCTTGTTTGCATTGTTGGTCTACAAGGGCGGATGGGCTGCGGTGGTTGTCGTATTGGCGATCATTTTTATGATCTTCATGCACGAACTCGGCCACTACGTCATGGCCCGTCGTGGCGGGATGAAGGTGACCGAGTTCTTCCTAGGTTTTGGTCCCAAGATTTGGTCGTTTAAACGAGGGGAAACCGAGTTTGGGGTGAAAGCCATTTGGGCTGGTGCCTACGTGAAAGTTGTGGGGATGAACAATCTCGACGAAACCCCGCCCGAAGACGAAGCTCGTACCTACCGCCAAGCCAGCTTTCCACACAAACTCGCCATGGTTAGTGCTGGTTCTGGCATGCACTTCCTCATGGCGCTGGTAATGCTCTTTGTGCTTTTCGTTGGCCCAGGGTTCGAAGGATTTGGTGTCGACGAAAGCCTTGACGATCAGCGATCTGCCATTGTTCTTGGTTCCGACGAATGGTACGTGGGGTTCGTCGGTGAAAACAGTCCAGCAGAAACCATCGGGATACAGGTCGATGACATCATCGTGGGTATCAACGAGGTTCCGGTAATCAATTTTGACGATGTGCGGCGGGTGCTTGGTGATCAACAAGCCGGAAGTGCGACAGTTCTCGCTATTGAACGCGGTGACGAGTCGTTGACTCTTTCGGGCGAGCTCGGAGAATCCCTCACCGGCGGCGGATTTTTGGGAGTGTCTCCGTTGTTGTTTGACCCCTCGGCCATCGATGCACTGTATGAGACTCCGGCAGTGGGTCCCGTTGATGCTCTCGGCAAGACGTTCACCGAGTTTGGATCGCTGACAACGAGTTCAATTTCCCAGATGGGTAGCTTCTTTTCACCGAACAATCTAGGTAGCTTTTTTGGGTCCCTATTCGAGACGGCAGACGAGGAAACCGAAGTCGAAGCTGCGCGTCAACAAACAGCGGACGAATCTGAGGGCGACCGGATCCTGTCGATCTACGGGGCGGCAAGAATAGGTACGCGGTTTACCGAAAATGGTTTGGCCGAATTGTTGATTTTTCTTGTGATGCTCAACGTGTTCATCGGAGTGTTCAACATGGTTCCGCTCCTTCCCCTCGATGGCGGCCATGTTGTTATCGCAATTTATGAACGATTGCGTTCCAGAAATGGGATTGCCTACCACTCTGACGTCGCTAAAGCTATCCCTATGATCTACGGCGTGATGCTCGTCCTGGTGCTGGTTGGCGTGGGCGCTTTGTACCTCGATATCACCGATCCGATCGTTTAGTTATGGATGTCACCGCAACTTTCCCGCGACGCAATACGCGCCAGGTAATGGTCGGTAATGTTGCTGTAGGCGGTGGCGCCCCAGTCACGGTGCAGTCGATGACGACCACCAAGACCGAGGACGTCGACGCCACGTTGGCTCAGATCTATTCGCTCGCTGGCGCCGGGGCTGACATTGTGCGATGCACTTGCAATAGCAGGGCAGCGGCCGAAGGATTGGCCCAGATTGTGCCGCGGTCGCCCGTTCCGATCGTCGCCGACATCCATCATCAGTACAAGATGGCGCTGGCCGCACTTGAAGCAGGGGTCGATTGTTTACGGCTAAATCCGGGAAATATTCGCAAACCCGAACACATCAAAGCGGTCGCCGAAGCATGCGGCGAGCGTCAAGTTCCCATCCGTATTGGCGTTAACGGAGGATCACTTCATCCTGATTTGTACAAGAAGTACGGCGGCAAGGTCACCGCCGAGGCCATGGTGGAATCAGCGCAACAAGAGTTGGCTTATTTCGCCGATGTTGGCTTTGATCTGGTCAAGATCTCGGTGAAGGCTTCCAGCGTCCCGCTCATGATCGATGCGTACCGTCAGTTAAGCGAAGTCACCGACTTTCCCTTACATCTCGGTGTCACCGAGGCTGGGCCACCTCCCGTTGGCACGATGAAGGCAACCGCAGGTATGGCTACGTTGCTCGCCGAGGGGATTGGCGACACGATTCGCTACTCGTTGAGCGCCGATCCGGTTGAGGAAGCTCGGGCAGGTAGGCAATTGCTTGAAATTTTGGGCCTGCGCGAACGGAAGAACATCGACCTCATTTCGTGTCCAAGCTGTGGTCGAGCCGAGATCGACGTGTACAAAGTGGCCGAGGATGCGCTTGCAGCGTTTGCCGATCGCGAGATTCCGCTGCAAATTGCGGTTATGGGATGCGTGGTAAACGGACCTGGCGAAGCTCGCGACGCTGATCTCGGCATTGCCGCCGGCAACAAACGCGGACATCTGTTTGTACGTGGCCAGAACGTTGCGGTAATTCCTGAGGACGAGATGGTCGACGCGCTGGTCGAATGGGCCGAATATATGCAAGAGTTCGGGGCCGACGCCGCATTGGAGCGGGCATCCAAGACCAAAGATGCGGCCAAGCGGGCTGCCGAACAGGATCGAGATCGCAACCTCGACGAACGGGGCGATGATGCCAACGATGCAGCCACGCATGTCGAACTCATCCGCAAGGTCACCAAATAAGTTCACGTTCGTCCTGTGTTGATCGCCTTGGTGCCGGAGAGCGGTAAGTGCGACTGTGTCCTCAGTCGTATAGCGATGAGCGCCTCGGCGGCGAAGAGCAGTAAGTACGAGGATCTATGGCTATAGTCAGTCTGCGTTTCTGACTTTGTTTTGTCGGCGTGGGCTTTGGCCCACGCCTTTGTTTATTAGCAATTCGTTGCTGACCTCAGACTCGCTCTTTCACATCATGACCGTGTACCGAGGAGGTGCCATGAACGTTTTCGATTCCGTCACGCAACTGGTTGCCCCATTGGTCGAGGACATTGGCTTGTCGTTGTACGACATCGAACAATCTGGTGGCACCCTCCGGGTAAGTGTCCAGGCGGCTGACCATGATGATCGGGCCGCCGACCAAAAGTCCGAGGGCATCCCGATTCGTCAGATTCAGCGTCTTAGCCGCATGATTTCAAGTGTTTTAGATGAGGAAGATCCCATTCCGGGCAAGTACACACTCGAAGTAACCAGCCCAGGTCTCGAACGCAAACTACGTACCCCCGTCCACTTTGCTGGTGCCACTGGTGGCCCAATCAATGTCAAGTTGGTACCGGGCACCGACCCGAGGCGCGTCACCGGACAACTTACACATAGCGACGATGATGGCATTTCGGTCATCCCCGACTCGGTCGACGGCAATCGCCTCAACGACGGCGATCACGAACCCATTACGTTTACCTATCCCGAAATCCATTCGGCTCGAACCGTCTTTGTATGGGGACCAACGCCGAAGAAGCAATTGCACAAGAAACCTAAAAAACAGGCCAAGAAGCAGAACCAGAATAAGTCTGGTCAGCAACAGGCTGCAAGGAGCTCACAATGAACGTCGAAATGATGGAAGCGCTACA
>CAXMUI010000002.1:0-5858 GCA_964196475.1 uncultured Acidimicrobiia bacterium | reverse complement strand
CCCATGACCGAGAACACGCTGCGTCAATCCATCGACATGGTGCGCTCCGATGAATCGCCCGCCGATGTGCTTACATCCGAGGTGTTTCGGTCGCCTCGTGGGGTCATTAAGGCTAAATCGGCAGGTCAGAAGCTATATGTCGAGGCGATGCGTAAGAACATCATTACCTTCGGTATCGGCCCTGCTGGCACCGGAAAGAGCTGGTTGGCTGTCGCTCTAGCGGTTCAAGCGCTCATGAACAAAGAGGTCGATCGCATCATCTTGACTCGTCCCGCGGTCGAAGCAGGGGAGCGGTTGGGCTTCTTGCCGGGCGATCTCATGGCCAAGGTCGATCCGTACCTACGGCCTCTGTACGACGCGCTGCACGACATGGTCGATGGAGAAGGTGTTGAGCGTTTGCTGGAAAAGGGCGCCGTCGAAGTTGCGCCGCTGGCTTTCATGCGTGGCCGCACGCTCAACAACGCATTTATTATCTTGGACGAGGCCCAAAATACTTCGCCCGAACAAATGAAAATGTTTCTCACTCGCATCGGTTTCGGATCCAAGGTGGTCGTCACCGGCGACATTACTCAGACCGACATACGCGACGGCAAGAGCGGGCTCATAGATCTCGAAAAGATCCTGGGCAACGTTGACGGGATCGAATTTATCCGGCTCAGCAGCCGCGACGTTGTGCGTCACCGCATCGTGCAAGACATCGTTAATGCCTACGAAAAGAAGTCCAAGTGACCGACCTCGCTCTCGAGGTCAGCGGGATCAATGTCACCGCCGTGGACGCAGCCGATGAGGCTGCCGATTTGCAACAATGGGGTACGCTGCTTGGGCAAGCGCTAGCTGCCGAAGACGTGAGTGCTCCGGCCGAAGTCACTTTGGTGTTCGTCGACGTCGACGAGATGACCAAACTCAATGGCGAACATATGGGTGAAGATGGTGCTACTGACGTGTTGTCGTTTCCCCTCGACGATGTACCCGAATCCGATGACATGCCCCGAATGGTGGGCGACATTGTTCTGTGTCTCGAGTACGCCAAAGCTAATGCGCTGGCCATCGACCCCAGCCGTCAACTCGATGATGAAATAGCGTTGCTCATCGTTCACGGAGCGCTTCACCTACTGGGTCACGACCACGCTGAGGACCACGAACGGGCCACAATGCGGAGTCGCGAACAGGTCTTACTGGCGTCGTTTTACCGCCCCGGCACGCACCCGGACGATCAATCGGCGGCCTCATAATGTCGACCTTGGAGCTCGTTGCTGCCATTGGAGTGGTGGCGCTGTTGGTGCTTGCTGCATTGCTCGCCGCGGCCGAGACGTCTATTACTCGCATGAGTTCTGCACGGGCCGACTCTCTGGAAGAAGAAGGCATCAAGCGTGCGGCGCTGCTTAGTCGCATGATCGACGAGCGCGAGCGATACATCAACCCGGTGCTATTCACCCTGTTGGGATGCCAGCTTGGCGCCGCGGCGATTGTGGTCACGCTCGCCAACAACCACTGGGGTACCAGCGGAGTTCTCATCGCATTTGCTTCGATGTTGGCCGTGATCTTCTTTGCCGCCGAGGCAATGCCTAAAGCAATCGCGCTGGCCGACGCCGACCGCGTCGCGCTGCGTACCGCTCCATTAGTTCGGGCGCTTGGTGCTGTGGCTCCGCTTCGCTGGCTCACATCGGCGCTGTTGTCGCTCGCTCCGGTTCGCGCCAGCACTGACGCCCCGGGCGGCAAAGTCACCGAAGAAGAATTACTGGCTCTCACATCCGAAGCTGCCGCGGCCGACAGCATCGACGACGAAGAACTCGAACTCATCGAGTCGATCATTTCATTCGGCGACACCATTGCCCGAGAAGTGATGGTTCCCCGGCCCGACATGATCACCATCGAGCGGACCGACACGATTGCCACGGCCCTAGAACTTGTTATCGACTGTGGCTACAGCCGATTGCCGGTGACCGGCGACGACATCGATGACATCGTGGGACTGGTTCACGCCAAAGACCTCATGCGCGCTCAACGCGATGGCAACCAAGACAATGGCATCGAAACTGTTCAACGAGGGTGCAAGATCTACCCCGAGACCAAGCGCATCGCCGAACTCATGCGCGAGATGCAAGCCCAGAAGTTCCACCTGGCAATCGTCATCGACGAATACGGCGGCACGGCTGGGCTGGTTTCCCTGGAAGATTTGATCGAAGAAGTTGTTGGCGAGATTGTCGACGAGTTCGATGTCGAGAATCCACTGATTGAGCATCGGGCCGATGGCTCCATCTGGGTGAATGGCCGGGTGACCATCGCCGACCTTTCCGACGAACTTGATGTTCAGTTGCCCGACGACGAATGGGACACCGTTGGAGGGCTTATATTTACCCGACTCGGCCACGTGCCCGAGGGAGGCGAGTTTGTCGAAGCCGCCGGCTTTCGCTTTTTGGTGAAAGAAGTTGTTGGCCGTAGAATTGCTCGCGTACAAATAACCAAGATGATCGGATCAAACGATTCCGATGACCAGAAATGAACAAGCAATGAGTGAAGAAACAAACGACCTTGATGCCATGTTGGCTGCGGCGAACATGGGTGTGGGCGACGAACCGGCCGGGTTTCGATCGGGTTTTGTGACCTTTGTCGGCCGCCCTAATGCTGGCAAATCCACCTTGATGAACAAGATTCTGGGAGAAAAGGTGGCCATTGTTTCCAACAAGCCGCAAACCACTCGCAACCAGATCCGCGGCATTCTCGACCGCGAAGATGCTCAAGTCGTCTTTGTCGATACCCCAGGTATTCACAAGCCGCGCTCGGCGTTTAATGAGAAACTCAACGAGGCCGCCACGAGCGCTACCGGTTCGGTCGATGTCGTGTGTTTCGTCATTGATGCCTCGGCACCGTACGGACGTGGCGATCAGTACATCGCCGAAAATCTTGGTCCCAACACGATTGTTGTGCTCACCAAGGCCGACCGCACTAAACCCGATCGCATGGTCGATCAGCTAGCCAAAACCGGAACGCTGGAATTTGCCGAGTACTTCCCCGTCTCGGGAAAGACAGGCGACGGTGTGGATGCGCTGGTTGAGCACCTCATCTCGATGCTGCCCGAAGGACCCCGCCTCTACCCCGTGCAGACGATCACCGACCAACCCGACGCATTCTGGGTGGCCGAGTTAGTCCGCGAACAACTGTTACGCATCACCCGCGAAGAATTGCCGCACTCGATTGCCTGTGTGGTTACCGAGTGGCGTTGGCCCTACATCCGCATAGAGATTCTTGTGCAGCGCGATAGCCAAAAAGGCATCGTTATCGGCAAGAAGGGAGCGGTGCTCAAAGAAGTGGGCGAGGCCGTGCGCAAGCAACTCAAAGACGGCGCGTTCGTCGACCTTCACGTCAAGGTGCAAAAGGACTGGCAAGACCGTCCCGAGCGCCTCGGCTACGGCACCGACCCCGACTTCTAACCCAAGACCAACGCTCCACCAATCGTTCTAGGAGTTGGCAAGCTGCGTACCGCAGCCCGCCCACGCCGAGAACGTGCGTGCACTATCTGTATTTTCGTTCTCGGCGTGTCAGAGGTGCCGTACGCAACTCTGACACGCCCAGAACGATGTGGAGTGGAACTCTGCGGCTCACTACCCAAGCTGCGTTCTCGGCGTACCGCGTGTGCGTACCGCACTGCGGATACGCCGAGAACGGTATGGGGTGGGGTGATAGCGGGGTGGCAGGGGACCGGCGCTACTCGTTGGCGTCCCTTAGCTCTCTCAGGAACGCTGCCGCTTCTTCGTGTTTGCCGGTTCGTTTAAACGGTGGCAGCGCGTTGATGAGTTCCCAGCGGTAACTGCGTGACGTTGCCAAGCGCGAGTCGAGGACGGCGACGACACCTTTGTCGTCGCCTCGACGGATCAGTCGTCCTGCGCCCTGGGCTAACAACATGGCGGCGCGCGGCAAATCTACTTGCCCGAAAGCGCCTGAGCCGATTTGGTCCCGGCGCGCTTGCAATAGCGGATCGTCGGGCCGAGGGAACGGTATGCGGTCGATAATGACCAGCGACAGCGAGGGTCCGGGAACATCGACACCTTGCCAGAAACTCATCGTCGCAAACAGTGACGCTTCGGGATCTTCGGTAAAGGCTTCGATCAGCGCCATCTTGGGCATATCTGACTGCGTGTACAACGGCCACGGCAGGCGACCATCTAAGTGGTCGGCGGCCGCGTTCATAGCCCGCCAGCTGGTGAACAACGCGAGGGTCCTTCCGCCAGCAGCCACGATGAGTTTCTCGATCTCGGCGTGTTTGGCATCTTCGTATTCGGATGACTTGGGATTGGGCATTTCGGAAGCGCAGTACAACATTGCGTTGTTCTGGTAGTCGAACGGACTGCCTACATCAAGCTGGATGAAATCGTTGCGGTGCATTCCCAAGCGTTTGTCGATGTTGGAGGGCAATGTGGCACTCGTGAGGATCGCGGTCACCTCGGGCCACAGAGTCTCGGCCAAAACGTTCGACACATCGATGGGAGCGATGCGTAGTTCAGGGCGCCGTCCGCCGACCACCCACGCCACATGGGTTTCGGGGATATCAAAGGCTTGCTGGATGTCATCAACCAACGACGTGGCGGCTTTGGTGGCCCTCTGCGCCCGAGAGCGAGCTTCCTCCGGCGCATCTTTGGGAATCTTGCGGGCAGCGGTTATCACCTGGTTGGCTCGCTCTTGGCCCAGCATGAGCGCATTGGCCAGCACCGGGGAGCCGGCGGGAGTGACAGGCTTGTCCGCGTGACCTTCGAGTGCGACTTCGAGACTGTCTGCGCTGGCATGCAGATCGGCTATCAAGTCGGGGTCATCGAATATGGACTGCACATTGTTGGCCAACGAACTGAACCGACCGGGGCTCAGCGTTAGTCCTGCCGTATTTGATATGACCTCTTCAAGTTGATGGGCCTCGTCGATGACGACCAGATCGTGCTCGGGGAGAACGGCATTCTCTGACGCCAAGTGGGCCCCGTAGAGGTGCGTATTCACCACGATGATGTCCGCTGCTGCGGCTTTGGCCTTGGCCAGTTCGGTGAAGCAACTAGCGCCCTGCGGACAATTGGTGGCTCCCGGACATTCGCGGGGGCCAACGGTTACCGCTGCCCACGCCTTGTGGGACGGCTCCACCTTGAGCTCAGCCCGATCACCGGAGTTGGTCTCTTTGGCCCACTCGGCAAGCACTTCGAGTTCGGCGGACATCCCATCGCTTACGCCGTCGAGTTCTAGTTGGTCATCGGCCTCTTGCTCGGCCAGCTTCTGGCGACAGATGTAGTTGGAGCGACCCTTGAGAACAGCAAAGGTGACTGACGAGTCCAACGCAGCCTTCACGTGGGGCAGGTCCTTGCCGGCTAATTGGTCTTGCAGCGCCTTGGTAGCGGTGGAAATGACAGCCTTTCGCCCCGACATGAACAGCGGTACGAGGTAGGCGAGCGACTTTCCGGTACCGGTACCGGCCTGCACAATGAGGTGGCGCTCATCGTCGATGGCGTCGGCAACCGCTGCACACATTTTGGCTTGGCCATCACGGCGTTCGCCGCCGCCTTTCAGCGAAGCAGTGGCAGCGTCGAGAGCGCTAAGAACATCAGAGGGTTGGGACATCGCTGTCGCACACTACTGCCAACGAGCGAGGGACGACTACAAGGCGCCGGTAACGGCGAGAGCCGTCACGATAAGCAGGCCACATACCACCAGGCTGTACAGAACTTGAATGGGGGACCAAATGCGCATGGGCTTCTTGCCATGCATATAGCGCATGGTCTCAACCCATTCGGCGGTGTCTCCACTCATGAAGAAAAGGCTAATCCACAAGGGTTCGCCGACGGTGGACCCTTAGGCGGTAGTTTTCCATCGTGAGTTCACCT
>CAXMUI010000001.1:0-18233 GCA_964196475.1 uncultured Acidimicrobiia bacterium | reverse complement strand
GGCCAAGGTTCGCCTGGCTGGCTTCGTCGACCGACACGCCGACAGGGTCAGGGAAATCGGTGGTGAATGACCCGGTGATGGTGGCGAATTCAAACAATTCGTCGATCTGGTCAAAGTCGAGTGCACTTACTTCTTCTACTTTGTTGATTTCGCTCGAGCCAGCAATAAATGCGTCCGGGTAGCTGAATGCGCTCGAAGCGGAGACGACGTCGCTGTCTTCGAGGCGCTGGGCCAGTTCCTGTGGAAATTCAAAGTCGTCCATTTGGTCGAGAATGACGTAGTCAGATTGAACCGTATTGTCGATAGTGGCGTTCAGGCTTCCCTTAATTGACTGGCCAACGACTAGGGCCATCGAAACTAGGGCGAGGCCGATCATGAGTGCTGCAGCGGTGGTGGCGGTGCGACGTGGGTTCCGTGCAGCATTTTCTTGCGCCAACCGACCAGACACGCCAGCGGTCTTCCGCATCGGCCAACCAAGAACTCGGGTGATAGGGGAGACCATCATCGGGCTCAGCAAGGTCACGCCCAAGAAGATGAGAATCGCACCAATCGCAAGGAGCGAAATTGTCGCTGATGTACTGCCTGCACCTGCGAGGCCAGCGGCGCCGCCGACCAGGCCAAGCGTGAAGAGCGTGAACCCAGACACAATGCGGGTGCGACTGCCCGCCGCACCTGCGTCGGCACCAGCACGCAGAGCCTCGATCGGGGGAACCGACGAGGCCTTACGGGCTGGCCCAATTGCGGCGGCCATGGTGACACCGAGACCGATGACAAAGGAAGCGATGATTGTGCGAGAGCTGACAATCGTGGGCCAGTCAGGGAGATCAGCACCTATGGCACCGAACAGTGCCCCTAGGCCACGAGCTACACCGATACCGGCAAAGATTCCGCCGACTGAAGCGATAAGCCCGATGACGAAGGATTCACCGAGGACGGATTGCTTTATTTGTCGAGGCGAAGCACCAATGGTGCGTAACAACGCCAGTTCGCGGGTGCGCTGACTCAGCACAATGGCAAACGTGTTGTAAATAATGAATATGGAAACAAACAGCGAGACACCGCCAAAGCCCAACAAGACGTTGCCGACGATGTCGATGCCTTCATTGAATTCGTCTTTTTGGTTCTGGATGACCTCGCTGTTGTTGAACACCTCAGCATCGGGAACTGCGCCGGCCACCGCAGCTTGTACCGCTGCCGAATCGACGTCGTCGCTGAATTCGACCACAAAGTTGTCGTAGCCGCCTAGAGCAAATATGTCTAAGGCAAAGGCAGAATCCACGGCCATCAAAATTGCGCCGCCAGTTTCGTTCTCCGCACCGAAACGTGTCACACCGGAAAGTTCCAGTTGCCGGGAACCCGAAGGGGTAATCACTTCGTAAGTCTCGCCCACAAAAAAGTCATTGTCGGCTGCCGCATCAAGGTCCATGACGAACTCGTTGTCACCTTCCGGTGCAGAACCGTCCACGACCGCGAAGTTCGCTAGCTGGGGGTTGTCAATCCAACCGAAAGCCAACTGGGGAGGGCCCATCGTGGTGATTCCGTCGCCGTCGGCGTTGATGGGCCGAAAGGTCTCGGCTGGTGCTTCGATGTTGGGTACAACATCGGCCACGCCGTCAACGGAGGCAATAGTTTCGCGGGTGCCCGCCGGAAAGAACTCACCTTCACCGAAGGTACCGTCGTATTCGACTTCGAGGTCGGTACCGGCACCGATCTCTTCGGAGAGATCACCAAAGGTGGAGCGAAGTCCGTCGCCAAGCACGAAAGCCGAGACAACGAATGCAACGGCGAGTATGACGCCGAAGGTGGTAAGAGCGAACCGAACGCGGTTTGCCGCCAGATTTTTGAGTGTTAAGCGCAACATGAAGAGTTCTTTCGTTCGTAGCGGGTGCTACTAGTTGCCGATGCGACGCATGTGGTCGAGCACGGTGTCAGGGGTGGGATCAAACAGTTGGTCGGTGATACGACCATCGGTCAAGAAGATGGCCCGGTCGGCATAGCTGGCAGCGACCGGATCGTGGGTGACCATCACGATGGTCTGCCCCAGGTCACGAACGGCGTGACGCATGAAATCCAGGATCTCGGCCCCGGTGGTGCTGTCGAGGTTCCCCGTAGGTTCGTCTGCGAAGATGATGTCTGGGCGACTGGCAAGAGCCCGAGCGACGGCCACACGCTGTTGCTGGCCTCCGGAAAGTTCACCGGGTCGGTGGCTTAGCCGGTCGGCGAGACCCACAGTCGTAACGACATTGTCGAGCCACTCTTTGTCGGGCTTGACGCCAGCGAGGTCCATGGGCAGGGTGATGTTCTCAATTGCGCTGAGCGTCGGGATCAGGTTGAAAGCCTGGAAGATGAAGCCGAGGCGATCACGGCGTAAGAATGTGAGTTGGCGCTCGTTGGCGCTGGCCACATCGATGTCGCCGATGAACGCTGAACCGGAAGTAAGTTGATCAAGTCCAGCGAGACACTGCATGAGGGTCGACTTGCCCGAACCGGATGGGCCCATGATGGCAGTGAACTTGCCAGCGGCAAAGTCGACGTCCACGTTGTCGAGGGCGATTACTTGAGTGTCACCGAGGCCGTACACCTTGCTTGCACCACGGGTGTGAGCGGCGATTGGGTTGCTGGTGATGGTGGTTTCGGGGGGATTGAGGAGGAGGGTCATTTCGGGTTTTCCTTAGTGGAGTTCTTCATGATTAAACCTAGAGAGATGGATGTTGGGCGACGTCGGGCCAAGGGGCGATTGATGATCGTACGGAAGGCCGATTGTGACTGGTTTTGTCTCCTCCGAAGGGAGGAGGCGATTGGTCTCTGGGCAGCTAGTCGATGAGCTGACCGTGGCCAAAGCCCACGTCGATGTTGATGATGAGTGTGGCGTCGGCGTCGATGTCTCGGCCTACTGCGAGTTGGTTGCTGAGGCCGTCCTCTTGACGATCACCGAGTTCGAGTTCTCCAGCAGTAAGTTCGCCGGTCACTTCATAGTTCACGTCGTCAGGTACATATACCCGGGTTTCGCCGATGCCGAGATGTACGTCGATGATGTGTTCACCGGCGGGGAAGTCGACCTGACGGAGGTCGACCACTAGTTCACCGATGCCGAGTCTGTATTCCGAGTCGACAGCGTCGAATGCCACCGGTACGTAGTCACGTTCTCCAATACCGTCGCTCAATGTCGGTTCGGCTACGGCCGAGACACTGACAGCCACAACGAGCAGCAGTCCCATAGGGATCAGGCCGCGCCCGCCGCCTATGAAGGCACGAGTGAGCAACCCGCCACCGACAATCAGAATCGCAATGGCAATCATCGGCGTGATGGCAACATCGACCCAACCGACCGCATCGACGAGGACCGAGCCACCGGTTAGCGCGGCCAGCGCGGCAAAGGTGAGGGCAGTGACGGGTGGACTTGGCTTGGTGGCTGCGGCTACCTCATTTGCTGAGACTGGAGGAGCAGCGCGATCTTCGGACCAGCTAAACCCTCGCTCGTTTGGGTTGGTGGTGAGTGATTCTGACGAAGCGTCGTTTATCTCATCGGTGTCGACGTGGTTTGCCACGACGACCGCATCGATGATTTCGGTTCCGTCGATGTCGTCGACCAGATCAATGTCCTGTCCGCTGATGATGGGCAAGAGGTCGTGCTGCTTAGTGCTTTCATCGGTTGGTGACTTGGGTGGTGACGGTGGGGCAGGAGTTGGTCCGCCGAGGAGAGGAGTTTCGGTTGTGTCGTCGTCATTTTGTAAGAGAAGAAACGCTCCACCCCCTATGAGAACCAACGGAATCCAGAAGCCGCCTCCAAATGGATTGTCGATTGTGGCGGCGGCAATGATGGCGCCAGTAATGAGTAGGCCCATCGCGACAATGGTCGAGGATGTTGACTTCACCGAACGAGGTGCGTCAGGGGCGCTGGACTGCTTGGAACTGGGAAGGACTAGCCACGCAATCAAGTAGCAAATAAACCCGAAGCCGCCCAGAAAGATACTGGCGACGAACAACAGCCGAACGATCGTGGGATCGATGGCGAAGTATTCCGCGACGCCAGCGGAGACGCCGGCGATTTTCTTGTCGTTGGATTTGGTGAGACGGCGAGGAGCCTGGGGGGTGGTGGGAGGGGTGGTTGTATTCATGTATTCATCATCTGCCGCTAGCGACGGGTTCACAATCAGGTATGACCCTGAGTTACCCCGAAGCCACTCAGGGTCATCCCTGAGTGGTGCGAAGCAGGAACCGTGAGAGACTTAGCGTGTGAAGTTCATCAAGCCGAACGTGCCGTACCTTGAGCACGAGGACCGCGTACTAGGTGGCGTTGCGTCAGGTATTGCAATTGAGCTCGGCGTCCCGCCGATTGCCGTGCGTGCGGCGCTAATCGTCCTTGCCGTCGCAGGTGGCTGGGGTTTCACGATTTATACCGTCATGTGGGGCTGGAGCTCGTACTACTGGTACCGCCATAGCGATCAGACACCAATAGCTCCTGATTTTGACGATGGGGGCGAGAACCAACGACTGCTGGGTTTCGGCATGGTGATCGTTGGTCTGCTTTTTGCCGCCCAAGAGATTGGCATTGCGTTCGTGCCCACATTGGTTCGGGCCGCGAGCTTGCTGGCCCTCGGCAGTGTTGTGGCGTGGCATCGCGGCGTTTTTCCCGACACCGACACCTCGCGACGACGGGCAATTCTGCGCATGGCTATTGGCCTTCTCCTCGCAGTTGGTGGTGCAATCCTTATTGTGGCGAGCAACTTGGACGGTCGAGCTGCGATTTCAGCGGTTGCCGCGGTGCTCATTTTGGTCACTGGCGTAGCGGTTGTTCTTGGCCCGTGGATATCGCGGGCGATGCGCCAGCTTGGCGACGAACGTCGAGCCCGAATTCGTAGTGAAGAACGGGCCGATGTCGCCGCCCACATCCATGACTCGGTTTTGCAGACGTTGGCGCTCATTCAACGCCAGTCTGATGATCCGCAAGCCATGGTCAGTCTGGCTCGCCGACAAGAGCGAGATCTGCGTGACTGGTTGTTCGCGGACGAGGCGCAAAACCCGGCTGATAGCAGCATGTTTCGACGCGAGTTCACCGATGCGGCGTTCGCCGTGGAAGAACTGCATCATGTCCCAATCGAAGTCGTGGTGGTTGGCGACTGCACACTTGACCACAACGATCGGGTTTATGCGTTGATCGGGGCGGCCAAAGAAGCAATGGTGAATGCTTCTATGCATTCGGGTGCCGACACGATTGACGTCTATGCCGAGGTGACCGATGATGTGATCGAGGTATTTATACGCGATACGGGGAGAGGCTTCGATCCGGGAGCGATCCCCGACGACCATCGCGGCGTCACTCAGTCGATTGTGGGTCGGATGCGTCGAGTGGGCGGCTCGACCATTATCGACACCGCTATTGATCGAGGCACCGAGATAGCGCTTACCTTGCCGCTTAGTCCGACGAATGGGCCGACTGTGACAGACACACCCGAACGGGCAGAACGTGCGATGCAAGAGGAGGCAACATGATCAGCGTGGTACTGGTTGATGACCATGCGCTGGTGCGCGCCGGCGTCCGGTCCGAGATAGGGGACCAGGTCGACATAGTGGGCGAGGCCGCTGATGCCCCGACTGCGGTCGAGGTCATTGTGGAGACGCGACCGGACGTTGTGTTGCTCGATGTTCACATGCCTGGCGGCGGTGGCCCAAGCGTCATCAATGGCGTTGTGGCCGCTGGAATCGAAACCAAGTTCCTTGCACTTTCGGTCTCCGACGCGGCTGAAGATGTCATAGCAGTCATCAGAGCGGGCGCCCGTGGTTATGTAACGAAGGCAATCTCGGGAGCAGATCTGATCGACTCGATCGAAAGGATTGCGGCGGGAGATGCCGTCTTTTCTCCCAAACTGGCGGGCTTCGTATTAGACGCATTCGCCTCTGCTCCTACCGAGATAAATGGCGAACTCGATCAGCTCACAAAACGTGAACAAGAGGTACTTCGGCTTCTGGCCCGCGGCTACACCTACAAAGAGCTAGCGCGGCGCCTAGAAATTTCTATAAAGACGGTTGAGACGCACGCCAGTGCGGTGTTGCGCAAGCTTCAACTGTCGAGCCGTCACGAACTAACCCGGTGGGCCACTTCGCGCGACATTGTCTAGTCGGTTTCGCCTGGGCGAACGACACCTGACTCGTAAGCGGCAACTACCGCCTGGACGCGGTCACGCACGTTGAGCTTCATAAGCACATGGCTCACGTGGGTCTTCACGGTGGTTTCGCTCACGAAAAGGCTTTCGGCGATTTCTTGGTTGCTTTTCCCTGCAGCCAGTTCTTGCAGCACTTCGGTTTCGCGTTCGGTAAGGTCGGCCAACCCGGGAACCTCGACGAGGTCGGCCGCTGAGGGCTTGGCGAACTCGTGAATGAGCCGTTTGGTGATTGAGGGAGCAATTAGGGCGTTACCTTCGGCGAGCACACGAACGGCGAAGATCAACTCGTCGGCCGGGGTGTCTTTGAGAAGGAAACCGCTGGCCCCTGCTTGTACGGCACTAAACACATATTCGTCAAGATCGAAGGTCGTGAGAATGAGGACCTTGGTGTCGTAGCTCTCGTCGGCAGTAATGAGTCGGGTGGCTTCGATGCCATCCATGTCGGGCATGCGAATGTCCATGAGGACAACATCGGGTCGGAGACGTTGACACATTTCGACGGCGAGTCTTCCGTTTTCGGCATCGCCCACCACATCGATGTCTTCTTCCGCCCCGAGAATCATGGCGAACCCGGTTCTCATCAATGCTTGGTCATCTACTACTGCGACACGAAGAGTCATGCGGATCGATCCGTCCGAGCAAAGGGGTTTTTGGATTGCTGGCGCGCAACGCGATTGTCGCTAGCCACCTCATAAGGAAACGTGGCGTTCACAATATAGCCGCCACCGTCTAAGGGGCCGGCACTGAATGTTCCGTCGTATAAAGCCACACGCTCTCGCATTCCGATAATGCCGTGTCCGGCGCCGTCGGATGTGAGAGCGGTAGCAGCGCCGAGCCCGTTGTCGGCCACGGAGATGACCAGTGAGCTGGTGCCGTACTCGACTTTGACATTGACAAGTGTGGCCCGGCCCGCATGTTTGATGACATTGGTGAGGGCTTCTTGGATTACTCGGTAGCTGGCCAAACGGAGTCCCGGGGACAACGAAATCTCGTCACCGATGACGGTGACCTCGGTGGGAATTCCGGAGTCGCGACAGTGCTGACTAAGCACTTCGAAATTGGTGATTTCAGGTTGTGGCGTCAACTCGGTCTCGGTGTGGGCGTCGCGAAGTACGCCGAGCATGCGACGCATTTCGACTAGGGACTCACGGCCGGTGGCTTCGACGGCGGCCAGTGCCTCTTTGGCCGCTTCGGGGTTGGAGTCAAGGACTCGTTGCGCCGCTGACGCCTGGACCACCATGACACTCATGCTGTGCGAAACAACATCGTGCATCTCTCGGGCAATACGGGTGCGTTCATCGACGACGGCCAGTTGCGTGCGGATTTCAAGTTCGGCCTCGGCTCGCTCGGCGCGGCGTTCCAGACTACGGAGTCGTAGTTGGCGGTCGTAAAGGTTCTGTCCAAAGAACGCGCCGGAGGTGTGAATCAATGCCAAGGTAATTACGGCACTGAAGGGAAGATCTTCGCTAGGAACGAGAACGCCGATGATTGCCACACAAGTGGTGACGACGATGATGACGCCAACATTGATCCACGTCTTACGGCGGTCGACGCCAAAGGCTGTGGCTGCGTAAATAGCGAACAACAACTGAGTATCGAAGTTGGTGGCGTAGTCGAAGATCCAAAACCCCATCATGAATATGCTGACGATGTTAAGGGTGAGCAGTGGGCGGGTACGGCGGAAAAATAGTGGGAGTGAGAAGCCCAATACCAGAATGATCCCGAACCAATCCCATGGTCGTTCGGAACCTTCAACTTCGCCGGTAATAATCCCAATAACGGACAATGCTGTGACGAGCGTCGCGAACCCGGCATCAAATATGCGTGTGGTCCTTTGACTCCAGTTACCAGTCAGATTGCCGAGTTGCATGAGTCCAACCTAGCCAGGTGCAGCGAACACGTCCTCGGTCCTGTGGTCTATTTGTGCCTCCTCCAAAGGGATGACATACCGCTGCTGCTGGCAGCATGGCGCTAGCACTGACTACGGTGATGAGGATCGTGGGAATGTCGCCCGGTGTTGAGCAGTTGACCTTTCGGACTTCACTCGTTGAATGCGTTTTCTAATTCGCCCAAGGAAAGACATTATGACTACAACGCAGCGCCCCGAGCCTCACCCGTTCTTCGCCGCCCGTCAAAAGATTGAGGGTCGTTTAGTTGTCATAGCTGCCGCGATTGGGTCTGTGGTGGTGATTGCTGGTTCGGCTGTTGCTTGGGATGGAGGTATTACTGGATGGGAGAAATCGATCCTGAAGTGGATCAACGGTTGGCCCGATTTCCTCGAGCCAATCATGTGGGCTATTCAGCAGCCCGGCGCCTTGTTGGTACCGGTGGTTGCTGGTGCGATCATCGCATTCTTTACCCGACGGTGGCAACATTTTCTGGCCTTTGTGTTGATCCTTCCGCTCAAACTCGGCATCGAGAAAGCGGTCGTCAAGCAACTTGTTGATCGGCAACGACCCTTCACTTCCGTTGGCCCCGAAATTAACGTCCGGGGCCCGGCCTTTGATGGTCTGAGCTTTCCTTCGGGGCACAGCACGACTGCCTTCGCAATGTTTGTATTGGCCACGGCCTTTCTCCCTGGGCGGTGGCGGTGGGTAGCAATTGGCTGGGCCTTCGCCGTAGGGATTGCTCGCTTGTACTACGGAGAGCACAATGTTCTCGACGTAGTGGTTGGAGCGACACTTGGGACGGTGTTTGCCATGGGCCTGCGCTTGGTTCTGGTAAATCCAACCGTGCAGACAGTATCCGAACAGATAGCTGCACCTAGCTCGACGCGTTGACCGCTCTACAACAGATTGCGTCGTTGCAGCGACGTCATGGCGAGCCAGCCCGGCAATATTGGTAACCAATAGGTCACAAGCCGGAACAAGAAAACTGCTGGAACCACAATTTCGGGCGCCTCGACAGTGCTGAGTGCGGCAACCAGGGCCGCCTCTGTGGCACCCAGACCACCGGGTGTGGGTGCCGCTTGGGCCACCGCGCTTCCGGACAAGAACAGGACTGCCATTACGGGGAATGAGACCTCGGTGCCGAACGCATACATCGAAGCGGCGAACGCTGCCAGGTAAGCCATAGTGATGACCGCTGAGCCGCCGAACAGCGCCAACAGCTTGCCAGGTTGTGCGGCGATGGTCTTTAGTGACGAACCCGCGGTGCGCAGGTGCGGCATGACCTGCTTGGACAACAAACGCCGGCCCCATGGAATGATGTAGACCAGCGCTGAGATCGCCAATATGGCGCCAAGGATTGTTAGGAGAAGGGCGGTGGAGGGCAGGCTGACTGGCGTTTCCACATCGGAACGTCCCGCGAGTACGAAGAAGAACGTGGTCATGGTGATGTGGACGATCAGTCCAGCCACGCCATTGATGCCTACTGCCGAAACGGCAATTGGTACCGGAATTCCTTGTTTCTGAAAGTAGCGAATGTTGGTGGCCACTCCGCCCACTTTGGCAGGCGTGACTCTATTGGCGAACGATGAAGCAAGTTGAGCGAGGAAAGCGCCCGGGAATGGCACTCTGCCGGGGATAGCACCGAGCAAGCTCACGGTGGCGCCTACATAGGTGAGCAACGACAACATGGTTGCCGCGACAATCCACGGGATGCTGGCGTCCTTTACCTGGTCGAGCAACGTGTCGAGGTCGGCCAACTGTGGCAGCAAGAAGAAGGCGCTGACCGCCAACGTGGCGATCACCATAAGTGTCTTAGGACTGATCCGTTGCAGCCTTACCGGTGGCAGAGCCGAAAGTCCACACTTGTCAATTACGGTTTCGCGGAGCGGTTTGAGCCCTTTTTCGCCACCAATTGCCGCTCGGGTCGCTCCACTGAGGGCGAGCTTCTGCATCCAGGGAATGGCGGCTTGGAATTCTTCGTGCTCGAGTACCTCAGCTGCGGCAGCGATGGCCCGTTCGACACCTACAACTGCGGTTGTAGATGCAAGGAGTTCGGCGACATCAGTCGAAATGACTTGATCGGAGGCACCTACTTCGGCAAACCCGAAGTCGATAAGGTGCGCGTCGCCTTCGGTATCAAGGAACACATTCGCCAAACGCAGGTCACGGTGAGCCAACCGGTGTTTGTGCAGTGTGTCGACCATTTGCCACACTTTGGTGAGGACATCGTCGCTAACGTCGTCATCAAGGTCGAGTGAATGACCTTCGAGTGCGTCGAATACGAGGAGTACACCGTCGAGACCTGCCTTGTTGACACCGACCACGTTTGGTGTGGAAATGCCAAGCGATTTTGCATGCATTGCGACTAAGGCTTCGTGTTCGACAGCCTGACGGAGACTGCTGAAGGGCCGGTGGTCGCCGCTACGCCGGATCGTGACCCATCGGTAGAAACGGAACAGTAAATCGGCGCTGCGTTCATCACGCGAAAGGGTCTTGATAAAAAGTTTGCGCCCGTCCGGGGTGGTGCCGATCCATGGTTGAGAGCCGCGGGCGTCGACATCGAGTGGGGCGACGTCGGCCAGTTCGAACCCTATGTCGGCGGTAGCGCTCATTACCTCAGAACGAAGCAGGGCAGGACTGTGGCGTTTGGTGGCAAGAAAAACCAAAGCTGCGGCGATCATCCCTACGGCGATATCCACGAGCAATGTGATGGCCGGTACGCCTGCGGTCATTGTGGTGAGGCCCGCCGTTACGGCGAGCAGCAAAGAAATTTGGCGTGACCGGCGACGATGAAGCCAAGAGCCGGCGATGGCAAGCGCCGCCACTGCACCAGCGAGCAGCGGATCGCCTGGAGCGACCCGACGCACCCCACCATTTGTCGTTATGAGGCGCAGTAATGGGTCATCGACTACTGACCCATCAATAATGAATGCATCCCGCACATGGGGGTCGATCATTGCTTCAATCGCTTGGCCCAAAAGTAAGCTGGCGCCGCCCGCGAGGGTGACACCGAGCAGAAGTTGCACCAGGCGGCGGTAGCGGTGGGTATAAAGCGCCCAACCAACTGCGGCCGCCACGGCGGCAAGCAAAATTACGGTAAGAATCGCAGCGGGAACGTTGGCAGCCCAACTAGGCAGCGAATCGAGAATTGATTGCCCATCGCTGGCCAACCCTACGAACGCACTATCGAACGTGTTGGCGGTAAGCAGGCCAATTCCAAGCAGAAGGCCGCCGCCGACGAGACGAAGCACGTCGATGGGTGAGCGCTCCCGGGGGCGCTGTTCTGGGATAACCATGGCCGTCATTAATTCCACACTAGTGACCCTAGAAACTCCCATGAAATTCAGCATCACCCATTCGGGTGATTTAGGTTCATCACTGACGACATGACCAACGCCAATACCGACGCCTCTAGGAAACTCCAGCGCAATGAGTGCGGTCAGCTAGGTTGTTTGACCACACGAAGGTAGGGCCGCTGTTCGTCCCAGCCTTCGGTGAAAATTTCTGCAGCCTGCTCATCGGAAAGGCTAGGAACGATAATGACATCGTCGCCCTGTTTCCAGTTGACGGGTGTGGCCACCTTGTTGCTATCGGTCAGCTGAAGTGAATCAATGACTCGAAGAATCTCGTCAAAGTTCCGGCCGGTGCTAGCCGGGTAGGTGAGAGTAAGGCGGATCTTGTTGTTGTGGTCAATGACAAACACTGAGCGCACGGTCAGCGTGTTATCGGCGTTGGGGTGAATCATGTCGTACAAATTGGCGACGGTGCGGTTGGGGTCGCCGATCATCGGAAAGTTCACCGCGGTGCCTTGCGTGTCCTCGATGTCAGAGAACCAAGCTAGATGGTCCTCGACTGAGTCAACCGAAAGGCCGATTGCTTTCACGTTGCGGGCGTCGAACTCGCTCTTCAATTTCGCGGTGTACCCGAGTTCAGTCGTGCAGACGGGGGTGAAGTCCTTGGGATGGGAGAAAAGCACAGCCCAACTGCCCTGCTTCCACTCGTGGAAGGTGATGTCGCCCTGAGTTGTTGAGGCGGAGAAATCTGGGGCGGTGTCACCCAAGCGAAGTGCCATGTTTGTGTCTTCCTTGTGCAGTTATTGCGTTGATTGATGAGCCATGTTGCCCAGCGATCCCAATCTTGACAGAAATGGTCGGGAATTGCAATGGATTGGAATGACCAGTTACTCGGTGTCGGTAGCGGATTCTTCGGTGGGGATCACTAGTCCATCACTGGCCAAAATGTTGGTGCGCAACTCGGCCATACTCGGATCATCGATCGAAAACTGACGTAAGCGGTCGATCCAAAGATCTCGATACTGACAGTACGTCACATGTTGACGCTCGGCCGTTTCGTAATCACTTCGGCGAACAGCGTGAATGGTCGCGTCAGCCGCAACGGCCATGGCGCTAAGTTCGGCCCGCATCACCGGCGCTGGGTGAGCACTAGTTGCCTCGACTAACTGGGGGTGAAGCCGATCGTGCTCGGCGGTGATCGAACCATCGGTGAGATCCACCGCGAGTTGAGAGTCACCAAGATGCGCCAGCAGGGACTCGTGCGCCGCCAGCCATTCAGCAACCCCAGGCGCAAAATCCTGGTGCCAGATCGCTAAATCTTGACGGTTGATGGGTGATGCATCGGACGGTGCACCGCTGGTTTCGTCGATAGACCACCGTGGTGTTCGGTCACGGCGGAGCCAAGTAGTGAGCAAGATCAATACCAGGCATCCCGCTACAACGGCCAACGGCACGGCGTAGTTGACGTCTGATATTTCGTCGAACAAGGTTGCCTCCATATACGAGGTCTCCAATAGAGACAACATGAGGCTAACCCGCCGCATTGCAGCACCGGGTGCATGCTTGGTGTGCTGCTAGTCAGCGTTGCCAGATCGTCATATTTAAAAGGTTGTCACTGACATGGAACCGTGGCTACTGTGACCGAGGACACAGGTCGAGCGATGGCAATCCCGGGGGGATTTTGTCGTAAGCCTTGAGCCATGTCGCAGTCGTCGGACGCTGGGGGGTTTCCGCCGACTGCGACGACTGGTCAGTGGCGGACCTTCGGTGGGTTGTCGTTTACCGACTTTTTGGTGTTGCAGAACCAACAGCTATCAACCGGGGTACCTCGCCAAGTGACGTCGCACGCCACACAATGAAGTGTTGAGCGGCGGATCACTTCAGGTGCCGTCGCGGCACGTTGCTTTGCAAAGGACGGGCGCGACGGGTGCGGCAAGGTAGAAGTACGTGTCCCAGACATCGGCGCCATCTTCATACGCGGCATTGGAACAATGGTGGATGGTGCACCGTTAGGTAGATACCGTCAACACGAATCACTCTCTATATGCCAAGCAGTTGGCAAGGAAAGATCTCACCTTATGGCCATCGAATGCCCCGCAGCGGACGGCACTAGCGCCCGCCAGACCTCATTTAATAGCGCACCTCCAATGTGCATCGACCCGTCGAAGCGTTACACAGCGACCATGACTACTTCGTTGGGGGAAATCGTCATCGCTCTGGATGCGGCCAATGCCCCCAAGACGGTCAACAACTTTGTATTTTTGGCCGGCTATCACTACTACGACAGCCTGATTTTCCACCGCGTTATTGCTGGATTCATGTGTCAAGGTGGCTGCCCCGACGGCACCGGAATGGGTGGCCCTGGATATAAGTTCGAAGACGAACTTCCTCAGCCTGGTCGTTACGAGATTGGCTCCATTGCCATGGCCAACGCTGGCCCGAACACCAATGGCTCCCAGTTCTTCTTGATTAGCGGACCTAGCGGTGCCGGCCTTCCGCCGCAGTACTCGCTGTTCGGCAAAATTGTGAAGGGTGTTGAAATTGTGGTTGACACCATGCAAAACGTGGCAACCGCTCGTGGCGACAAGCCACTCGATGACGTCGTTATTGAATCGGTCACCATTACCGAACACGACGACTGATAACCAAAAACGTTCTCTGCCCTGGGTGGCTGGGTTGCTCGAAAGAGCCAGCGCAGTCACCCATTGCTGATTTTGGGGGCATGTTGGGGTTAGTGATAGAAGCGGACCTGAGTCGCTACTCCTGCGGGATCGTTAGCGTCTGGCCCACGTTAATGATGCTGTCGATCGTCATGTTGTTGGCTTCGAGGAGTTCGTTCAAACTCACGCCATGCAGATCAGCAATGGCACCGGTGGTATCGCCACTGATGACGGTGTATTCGTCGGCCTCTAGTCGGTTGGTGCCTGGTGCAGTAACGGGCCCCTCGGGTGCAGTACTGGCTGAACTGCCCGATGGCACCGGGACTTTGAGTTCGGCCCCCACGGTGAGATCTACCGAGTCGAGGGCATTGATTTCCAAAAGATCTGCGGTTGTCGTCTGGAAACGATCGGCAATCTCACCTAGCGTGTCACCCGCAGCCACCGTGTAGGCCGTGAGCACTCGGTTGCCCGACAGGTCGATGTCGCCTCCCGGCTGAGCATCGTCAAGGGTCTCGGTAGGCAGCGGAATCGGCACCCGGATGACATCACCGATATGGAGAACCTGCTCCACGCTCATCGCGTTGGCCTCGAGGATCGAATCGACGGAGACGTTGAGACTTTCCGCAATGCCGCCCAAAGTGTCGCCTTCGGCGATGACGTAATCAGTCGTGGTCGGCGTCTCTGTTGGAACGGCCGTGGGAACCTCGATAACTACTGACGGTTCGAGATCGTCGTCGTCGGGGCGGTCAGCAGATTCGGGGCCAGTCGTGCCGCAGGCCGCAAAGCCAAAGGCGATGAGCACAAAGAGAAGCAGGAAACGACGAAACACACCATGAGTGTAGAACGTTGATACCGACCCGCAGGTCGCAAATGGAGGAGGCGTTGGTGAACTAGGCCAGCGAGGGCAGGTATGAACTACGAGCGGTAGCACCCGCGTTGGCAACGATGCGTCGATGTAAAGCGCCTATCTCGTGGCTCCGTCCACGTAGAGAACCCTCGACACCGGAGAAGTCGACCAGCGTATGCAATGTGCCAATCACGTTGGGAGGAAATGGGAAGCTGCGCACTTCGCACCAATCAGCAATATCAATCCATAAGAGGTCGGTGACATCTGCATGAGATAGATCGAGTGGGTCTCCAGTCTTGAACCACATCACATGCAAAACGACCGCGGCAGCATCAATGTCGAGGGTGCGCCCCTGAGACAAAGCCCACCGCACCAACTGGAGTCTTAGGTTGCGCAGGCGAACGCCATGGTTGAAGTCGCGCGCCCGCGTGTGGAGTGTGCGGGTCCGTAGCCGAGGCGAACGAACATCGTGGGCGGCAAAGTCGGCAGTTACAACGGTCATAACCCCATCATGACGACGGCATGTGACATTCTGGGCTACTGGTGGTTGGCTGCCTCGTAGACGTCTGGTTTCAGGTCGCCTTGGAGCCAGCCTTTGCTTACTAACTCTTGGCCATCTACCGAAAGGGTGCGCTGGCGCAGAGCGGTAGCAAAAATCGGAGCTTCGTCGGTGCCGCCGAAGCCGAGCGTAATAATTCCTGCCGCGATAGAGGCATCATCGGGGTGACCAATGGAACGGCCGGTTGGGTCATCGGTGCGATGACCATGCAGGTGGTTAAGACCCAACAACACGGTGGTGAGGTTGTACCCGTCGGTTGCGCCGGAAGCCTCCAGCATGGAACGCACAAGATCCGTGTCGCCATGACCGCCTTGAATTTCGGCGACATGATTGTTTTGAATCGTGAGGGTCACGGGCGACCGCACATATTCGCCCAATGTGGTGTGCAAGTCGCCGGGCATGAGCACGACGGTGCCATGCACGCTCTTGGGGCCCGCAATGACGATGCACTGCCCAGAAGGCCAAAGAGCAACCTCGCCTTTTGTGGCGACGCCAGTTTGGCCGGAGATGGATGATTCGCCAAGGTCGATGGTCAATGACGTGCCGTTGTCACATGAAAGGGTGAGCTCAGATCCGTCGCGGCAACGGTCGGTCGCTCGTTGCACCCTATGGCTGAGGCCAGGGTGGGGACTATTACGGTTTATCCGCTCGGTGTCGCTGGTTCGCATGACCAAGACTGCAGCATGCTCGTCGTCGACTGCGATGGCAGAGTCAGACGACTGGCCAAAGCCCTTCGTCCGGAAGTCAACGACAACGTCTGCCGCCTGGGCGGCAGCTGTTACTACGGGAGACTCTGCGTGTGACCCCATGGGTTGGCGGAGGGAAACAACGATGGGTGTTGCTCCGAGACGGAGGACAGCAAGGCGGGCCGCTGCTAAAGCATCTTCTTGAGCATCGGCGTCCGAGAGCAGAGCAACGTGCGCAGTAGAACCGACACCGCAGAGATCGAGGTGGCGGGTAAAAACGTCGGTGGTAGTCCAATCAGCGATGGCGCCACAGTATCCGCCCACGACGCCTAGTGGACAGCTAGCTTGCGTGCATGACTGAAAGTGGCAGGTCCGACGCCTCGATGTACTGCGATCGAGTGAGTTGCGAGAACGTAGCAACAGTGATGTTGCTCTTTCGTCCTTCCGAAACCTCGGCTTGGCTGCATGACTACGACCCAACCAGCCGAATACTGGGCATCACGCTATGCATCGACCATGCCAATCGCGTGACTGTGCCAACCGGTTGGACCATTACCGACGAACGCGCATCGGGTAATCGTCTGGTCACCGAAACTAGGCATATGCGAGTTGAGCCCTCCGCAGAATCAGATGCCGCACCCGAAGCGGGCGAGGCCGCTCCTGTTAAGGCTGCGCAAGCAAAACAACCCCCCACAGAAGTGGTCGAGGACATGGGCGACTTCGATCAGACCCCGGCTGAAGAACTCGTGACTACGCCGGCCGCAGCAGAGGTAGACGAGCCTGTGACCGACGAAAAAGAAATCGCTGCCGTTGTTACACCAATTCATTCGGCCAATACATCTAGCGCTGACGACGGGCGACCTACGTTGTGGGACCAAGACGCCGACGGCGCCGATGATGAGGATGACGTCGATGCAACGCAGGACGAATCATCTGATGTTCAAGACGATGACGACGAACGGGATCTTCCCCCGTCGCTTCGGGTAGATAGTTCGTCGCCCATGCTCAGTCGAGCATTCCGCGCCGCGCATATCGAGTAGCAGACCCATCATGACCATCGCCAAGCGGATGGCTGTAGTTCTGGCGATCGTTGCGGCCTTGGTTATTGCCCTGGCGGTTTCAGCAGGCGATACCGACGAGCCCGAACAGGCGCAGGCGGCACTTCCACCTCCGGCGACACCAACCCCGGTGGCCACTCCGACACCTACCGCAGTGCCCGAGCCGACCACCGAACCAACACCCGAGCCATCCCCGACACCGACGCCCTACGCGGGTTGGGTAGATCCAACTAGCTCTGGTGAGCCCTTCAGTGACACGGTGGAGGGTATTTTGACCTTCCGTGGTTCGGCCACCCGGAGCTACTACGGCGCCGGGCCCGTTCCTATCGCGCCGCAAATTGTGTGGAGTTTTCCTGACACGTCGATGTGTTCGGAGTCAAGTGTGGGCAGTGAGACCACCACCTGGTGCGGTACCGGTTGGACCGGACAACCGTCGGTGTGGGAACGCGATGGTCAGACCCTGCTGTCATTCGGAGGCTATGACCGGGCCGTCCATCTACTCGACGCCGATACAGGCGATCGGATTGTTGATGATTTCGTGACCGGCGACATCATTAAGGGCTCGGTGTCGGTCGATCCCGACGGCTTCCCGCTTATTTACTCGGGGTCGCGGGACAACTACCTCCACATCCTGTCGTATGACCAAGGCGAATTCGTGGAGCTATGGCGTCTCGATGCCTACGCCGTGAGCCCGACATTGTGGAATGACGATTGGGACGGGTCACCGCTCATTATCGATGATTACCTTTTCGAGGGTGGTGAGAACTCCAACATTCACATCGTCAAACTCAACCGTGGCTATGACGCCGATGGCAATGTCACGGTCGATCCCGAGCTCATTTTTCACGCTCCGGGATGGGACGCAGAACTAACTGCAATCCACGGTAGTAATGTTTCCATCGAAAATTCGGTGGCAATCAGTGGCAATACATTGTGGTTCGCTAATTCCGGTGGCCTGGTGCAGGGGTGGGATATCACTGGGCTGAAGGAAGGCGTGACTCCGGAGCGCATCTTCCGGTGGTGGTCCGGCGATGACGTAGACGCCTCATTGGTAATCGACGATGAAGGCTTCATCTA